>DLFX01000342.1:0-3470 GCA_002482405.1 Firmicutes bacterium UBA7709
CACGCCAGGCTTGTGCTTCTGAGGCTTCAGAACCTTTGCGTACCCCAGTCCATCTCACAGCTTTCCCTTGCGGATACGCTGGGCAAAGTTACCGAAAGCCCGAGAAAGATCGGAACTCAGGGCGAACAAAAAGCTGCCCACTACATCGAGGATGCCTTTAAGGGCTGCGGATATACCGTGACGGATCAAAGCTTTGAATTTGCGGATAAGAGCGATATCGACAAGGAACAGATATCCAATACAGGTACAAACGTTATCGCGATAAAACCGGCCTCTGTTCAGAATCCGGACATTTTGGTCATAAGCGCCCATTATGACACCGTTTCAGGAACCGTCGGCGCCAATGACGACGGAAGCGGAACGGCACTCCTTTTGGAGCTTGCCAAAGCGGCGAAAGACATAAAGACAGACACGGAAATTCGGTTTATCGCCTTCAGCGGGGAAGAGGAGGGCCTCCTCGGCTCCACTTACTATGTCAACAATCTGCCGGAACAGGAAAAGAGCCGCATCATCGGAGACGTTCAGATGGATATGCTGGGGCACTATATGAGCAAAGAGGTCCAAATGGCCACTCCAAACGGAGCCCCCACCCTTATCGGGAACATGATCGATGAAAGCGCAAAAGCGATTTTGGGGAGCAAGCTTCCGGAGGAAATCGAATATGCCAGCGACCACATGTCCTTTGTAACGGGAGGAGTTCCGGCAGTTCTCATCATGCAGGACAACCTTGGCGCGGAAAACCATAAGGTGTCCGATAACGATTCCATTGTGGACGTCAGCAAGATCAAGCCCATCGCCGACGTGCTTCTGAAAACCATCGAGGACGTGGCCGGCGACAGCACGGCTTCCCTTTCTCAAAAAGCCTATAAAGTCAGCGATATGAAGAATCCCGCGTATATTTTCGGCGATGAAACCATCTTCTATTTCGGCGAAAAAAAGCAGCTCAATGATGGCAGCGCGGGAGGGCCGGGAACCCTCATCGGGCAAAAACACGACGCTGATATCGATTGGGATTTTGAATACTACCTCTACAATGCCAAGTGGCTGGGAATGGACAAAGCCATTCCGACGATCTTTGAGTACAGGGTAACGCCCTCAGGCAGATATCTCCAAAATATCTATATCAATACCGAAGAAGCGGGCTATTCCCACCAGCAGATCTATGACCTTCTGGACAAAAAGTTTGGTGAGCCCTCATTTACCAGTGACAATGCGGAAACCGGCGGAACCGATTATATCTGGGCCGATACCCCTCATCAGAAGCAGTACATCCTGACGAAAAAGGACGGCAAGGAGGTCATCAACGTTTACACTTCCTATTCCGGAGCGGGGGAAACCGTCAAAACCTATGACTTGACCCAAGGCATCGAAAAACACAAAGGCTCAGCAGATCCGCTGGAATACAAGCTCTTAGAGTTTGCGAAGAAGCTGACCGCTGGCTATCCTGAATATATCGACACCCTTGAGGTGTGGAGCGACGGCCTTTCCTATCAGCTGGGAGCGGCATACCCCACAGCTGAGGGGAAAAATGATAAGTTTACCCTTCGAATCGATATTGCCGACGTGTTTGAGCAAGACGGGAACTTCAGGAATCTGGACAAAACCCTGTCCACATTTGTCCATGAGTTCGGGCATGTGATCACGCTGAATGATACCCAGGTCGACATTTCGAAGCAGGACCCGAATAAATTTTACTACACCGCCGAATCCTTCCGGAAGGGCTCCTATATTCAGGCGTTCTACGACAAGTTCTGGAAGAGCCTGGGCATCGAGGTCGGCTCCGAGATATACCGCGAAAAACCCGAATTGTTTGTGGATCAGTATGCGTCCCAGAACGTAAACGAGGATATCGCAGAAAGCTTTATGCTCTTCGTCCTGTCAAACCGGCCTGACGGCAGCAGCATTGCGGAACAGAAGATAAACTTCTTCTACGATTACCCTGAGCTGGTGAAGGTGAGAGACAGCATCCGGGCAAACTTCGGGTATTAATCCCGGCGATGGGAACTGTAAGAGGGGAGATCGAAAGATGAAATATGTCGCTTTTTTCAGAGGCATCAATGTCGGCGGAAAAAATACCGTGAAGATGGCGGAGCTAAAAAAGCTGTTTTCCGACCTTGGGCTTCAAAAGGTTCAAACCTATATTCAAAGCGGGAACGTCGTGTTTGACGCGGAGGAAGACGCAGCCTGTGCGGCGCAAAAAATACAGGAGGGCTTTTCCGCCGCCTTTGGTTTTGAGTGCGCGGTGGTGCTGCGGACTGTCAGGGAGATGGCCGGCATCATAGAGGCATTGCCTTTTTCTGAACGGGAAATAGAAGAAGCGTCGTCGTCGAACCCTGCTGTAGAGCATCTGTATGTTTATCTGATGGACGGATCGGACGTGGGCGAGCAATTCGACGGGCTCGTCCGCGCCTACGCCGGGCGGGATCAGGTGAGGCTGGGAGCAAACGCGATCTATCTGCTGTGTCACGAAAGTATCAGGGATTCAAAGCTTGCCGCGTCGCTAGGTAAGCTGAAGGTATCTTTGACGGCGCGCAATTGGAAAACGATAAGTAAAATATACGAGGTGATGACCCTTGGCGATTCATGATTTAGACCCTTCTGTTAAGCAAATTTTTTGGGGCAATGCTCTGCTGGTCGTCTGCTGCGCATTTTATTTGGCGTGGTGGCTGCTGGCCTTTAAACCTAACGGGGCCATCAGCGGCATGAGAACCGGCTGGCTGCTGATTCCGGCGTTGGCTGCGGGGCTGGCGGCAGTGATTCTGGCGGTAACGGGGATATTATCTGCTTCCGTTGAGAAAACGCTGTTTCCGGGGGGCTTTCTTCTATGGGGCGGCATCGCTGTGTTTCTCGTTTTGCCGGTGGTCACACAGGTGATTTTTAAGCGGCCGCTGACGACGGAGCTGATCCTCATCGTGGGGTGGGCGGTGCTGGCTTTCTCAGAGATCAACGCCTTGTATGGATCGGGCCGGTTCTCTTATCGCATGGCGATCATCTTTGCAGTTGTGATAGGGGTTGCCATGCTGGTCAGCCTCGTATGCTATGTGCTGTACTACAACCTTGGAGCGGTCGCAGGATATTTCGACGGCATGGTTCCACTCTTGATGGCGGCGCTGGTCATGGCCGGCATTTCCGTCGCTATGGTGATTTAAACGGGAGGAAACAGCCTTAGCGACGGACAGGCTGATGAGCTTAAAAAGCTGATCGACCAGCATAAGGAGGGGTAGCCGTGGAGGGTGTGTTTTTATCCGTTTTGAATATGAGTCTTACTGCAAGCTATGTGATAGCCGTCATTGCGCTGGTGAGGCTATTCCTGAAAAAAGCTCCGAAGGCCATATCTTATATGCTTTGGGCGGCGGCGGGCTTTCGGCTTGTGCTTCCATTTTCGTTTAAGAGTGTATTCAGCCTGATTCCGTTTAAATCAGTCCCTATTCCCGTCGATATCGCCATGCAGCCAATTCCGCGGGTTGACA
>DLFX01000342.1:3478-3672 GCA_002482405.1 Firmicutes bacterium UBA7709
GCTGTGAACCGCGTTCTCCCGGCGGCGACGCCTGTCGCAAGCGCGAATCCATTGCAGATCTGGCAGGCGGCAGGCGCGTACATATGGCTTGCCGGAATTGCGGTCATGCTGTTCTACAGTGTTATATCGGTCATCCTGCTCAATCGCCAGCTGCGCGGGGCTGTGCTTTCCGAAAGAAATATTTACGAAGCTGA
>DLFX01000355.1 GCA_002482405.1 Firmicutes bacterium UBA7709
ACCGCCATCTGGTCGATGAAAGCGCCTGTGCCGCCGGCGCAGGTCCCGTTCATCCTCTGCTCTATCGTCGGGCCGTAAAATGTGATCTTCGCATCCTCGCCGCCGAGTTCGATGGCGACGTCCGTATTCGGAATCATCGATTCCACCGCGGTGCTGCAGGCGATCACTTCCTGTTCAAACGGAATTTTCAAAAGGGTGGATAAGGAAAGCCCTCCCNNCCCGTAATGGAAACCGTAGTTTGTATATCCTTGAAGGTATCGTATAGCTGCTTCATGAGCTCGGATACCTTTTCAAAAATATTTGACATATGCCGCTCATATCTGCTGAAAACAATCTTATTGTCGCGATCCAGCAGAACAAGTTTTACTGTTGTTGATCCTATATCGATTCCTAATTTCATAAAATCGTCCGCATCCTCCTGCCAGAAATGAGCTCTGGCGAGCTCCTCTGAAATGTTATATGTCTTCCTTCTTAAAGTGTGATTTTTCTGATGTATAAAAGAAATATTACCATTTTTTATAAGGCTTTTACTCTGAATGATATATACGCTAGGATTAAATTATACCATATCGATCTTTTAAAATCAAAAAAAAGAAGAAAGTCCGCTCTGCCTCTTTCAACCAGAACTGGTAGCATAGCGTGATTACATGATATAATGCTTCTATCATTTGAAGCTACTATTATGGTATAATACCCTTACTATGAAAAGCACAATCAGAAAAAATACCTACAGAGCAATATACCGTCTATTGGACAGAGTCAGCCCCCTGCCGGCCGACTGCGGAAAGCTTTGCGGCGCCGCCTGCTGCAACTGCGGTGGAGATGGCAGCGGCGGGGACAGCCTGGACTTTGACATGGGGATTTATCTGCTGCCCGGCGAAGAAAAGCTGTTTACAAGAAAAGAAGACTGGCTCAAATGGAGCGTGGAGGACGCTGAGGATTACGAGTTCCCCGATTCCTGGTCCGGTCATGTCTATTTCGTAAGATGCAAAACCCCTCCCCACTGTCCCCGTGAAATGCGGCCGCTCCAGTGCCGCTTTTATCCTCTGGCGCCCTATTTGACCGAAAATGGAGAACTAAGGCTGATCCTTTCTCCCACGGAGCTGCCCTACAAATGCCCGCTGATCACGGAGAGGATGCCGCTGCAGGAGTCCTTTATCCGGGCTACCTGCACGGTTTGGAAAAGGCTGATCAGCGACCCGCTTATCAGGGACCTGGTCGAAATGGATTCAAGAGAGCTTAGAAAAAATAAGCGAATAAAAATTGAAGTAATTAAATAAGCGCCGCGCCGGGGTGTTCTCCCTGGCGGGCGCTTATTTAATTAGTCCGCAAATTATCGCTTATTNNGTTGCCGCTTCCGCGTTCGTCACCGGATTTGTTCCGTTAAACCGTCCATTTTTATCCCCCTGCATTACCTTCAAACCGTAACAGAGCGCGGCATAGCCCTTATACGTATCTGCGACCTTATCCTTAAACGGATTGATGAAGATTTCCGGATGCTCCGCGGCTTTTCCCAGACCGAGATACCTTACGGTAAACTTTGCGGCGTCCTGCCTGGTCAGCTCTGCTGTCGGCGCTTTCTCTCCATCCTTAACGATCTTATTGTCGATCAGCATCCTGTAGAATTCCTCGTCGCTGTAATAAGCCTGATTTGGCGAGTACAGATATCTCAAAAATCCCATCTGGGTAATTTTCTGGCCCGGATTGAATTTTTCCCCTTCGAGATAGTAACCGTTCTCCAAAAGCTTTTTAATTGTGGCTTCGGCCCAATGCCCTTTGATATCGCTGTATTCCGGCACCGAAGTATCCTTGTAAGGCTTTCCGTCGGTTCCGATTCTAACGCCGGTAAAAGGATCGATGCGATAGCTTCCGGTATTGTTGGTGAAATCGTACACCAGAGCCGGCTGTCCGTCGTTGATCTTCTCATACATCAGGTCCATCTTTCCGAAAGAGTTGATGGAATCAAAGGCGGCTTTCTCGGTGATCACATTGTCGATGGCCGGGAATACGGCTTCGTCATACCAGTCGCAGCGATATTGAGTCACCATTCCGCTGGCTCTGTTTACCACTACGTTAAAGCCGTTGTCAACAAAGTCGATCCCGTTTACCTGCCTGTAATAGTTGAAGCTGTAATCGGTAACATCCGCCGCATCCCTCACCGCACCCTTATACACGATGTAGTCCGGTCTTTTGTAGAATCTGGACTGGGCAAACTTTTCCGGAGCCATTGCTTTCAGAAAGCTTTCCGCCTTCTCTCTCGCCTTTTCCTCCGTTAAAGCACCGCCTTTTCCGTTATCTTCTTTATAGACGGAAAAAGAAATCAGCTCTCCTGTTTTCGCGTTGACCGTTCCATAGGCGTTGTCAAAACCGATATTCCAGATGTATTTGTTCGGTTCCGCATAGGCCTTGTCAAGGGATGTGCTTGTAACCTTCATGTCCGAAGTGATCCCGGTGGCCGCGCTCCTGAGAATGCTCTCCGCTTTTTCCTTGGAAATGAGATTTGCAATGTTTTCCACCGCGGCGAGCTCTTCCTTGGAGAGTCCGTTGTCAAGCTGCGCTGTCGATTTTGCCATGTCGGCCCCGCCCATGCCGCCGGCATAGCGAGCGCTGTCATAGTAGAGGTCAACCGCTTTTCCGGTCTTAGCGTCGATGGCCATCCTTTGATTTTCCGAAATTGAATAAGCCGGGAAAATTGTCAGGAGCTTTTTTGCGTAGTCATAATTGGAGTAGTAGCTGAGAGGAACGTTGATCTCGTCCAGATACGCTGACTTTGCGGCATCCAGACCGATGGCGCCGTCAGCGGAGGGCAGCTTTGAGAGATCCTCTCCGTAACCCTGGAAATTGTAACCGATCACTTCGCCGGTAAATTTATCGACTTCGACATCGGCCCCCACATAGCTGACCACCACATCGTTTTTATACAGCTGATACCGGTAATAATGCCTGTCGGTACTGTAAGAATCCTGATTTTCCATAAGCCGCATGTTTGCCGCAAGGTCCGGCCTTANNCCTTTGCCAAAAATGCCGCCGCCGTCTTTTGCCCCGCTTCTCTCGTTACCGATCCAAGCCCTTCATTGGAATTATCAGAATACCTGTTATAATTGATCAGATATCCTCCGTTTTCAACAGATGCGGAAATGCTGCCGCGATAATCGTCATTGTTCCAATTCAGGTACCAGATGGAAACCGATTTTCCGTTTTCCTCATATTGACTCGACGAGTATTCAAAGTTTTTGTAATCATCCGGTATCGTCACGATGTTTTTTACCTGAAGGATCGCCTTTTCTAAGCCTTTGCTGTCCGTTTCCTCACCGAAGGCCGGAATGGCGGAGGCTAAAACGAGGCTGCTTGCTACCAGAATGCTTAATATTTTTTTCACTAATACCTTACCTCCTTTAATATTCTGTCCGACGCTTTAGCGTCGTTGACGGAATTTATGCTGGAAAATCACGANNATTCGTAGATTTTCGTCGTATAAATCCATACTTATTGAGACGGGTTTTCATGGGAAAAGTTCCCGAAACAAGAATAATTTTTTATAGCTCGATATCCAGCAGAACCGGGCAGTGATCGCTGCCCATGACCTGATCGTAGATGACCACGTTATTGATTTTATCCTTGATCCTGTCGGAGACCAGAAAATAGTCGATGCGCCATCCCGCGTTGTTGGCTCTGGCGTTGAACCGGTAGGACCACCAGGTGTAAATACCCGTCACGTCCGGATACAGATACCGATACGCGTCGGTGAAACCCGCTTCCAGGAGCTCCGTCATCTTGGCCCGCTCTTCGTCGGAAAATCCCGCGTTTTTCCTGTTGGCTGCCGGATTCTTCAGGTCGATTTCCTTGTGGGCAACGTTCAGATCGCCGCAGATGATGACCGGCTTCAATTCATTCAACTTCAGCACATAGGCCCGGAAAGCGTCCTCCCATTCCATTCTGTAGCCAAGCCGCGCAAGCTTTTCCTGCGAGTTTGGCGTATAGGCGGTGACAAGATAAAAGTTTTCGTACTCCAGGGTGATCGCCCTGCCTTCCTTGTCGTGTCCGTCCGCATCGATGTCATAGTTGACGCCGGAAGGCTTCTGCTTGGAAAAGGCCGCCGTGCCGGAATACCCTTTTTTTTCGGCGCTGTTCCAGAATTGCTCATATCCCTCAAGGACGACCTCTGTCTGGCCCTCCTGCATCTTTGTTTCCTGGATGCAGATTATGTCAGGATCCTGCTCCCGGCAGAAATCCAAAAACCCTTTTCCCAGACAGGCTCTCAATCCGTTAACGTTCCATGTGATCAGCTTCATCGTAAACCTCCGTTATTCCATTGTATATTCGCATTCGATCATATCCCGTATCGTTCCATACCAGATTTTATCATATGAACTATAAGAAAGATACCCGGTCTGTTCTTTTAAAAACTTTAATCGTCCCACTTTTAACAGAGCGCCCTGTCAAGGGAGGGTAAAAATACCCATCAGAAAAAGCAGCCTGGGTGGGCTGCTTTTTCTTTTCATAAAGTCTTTTTGGGTTTTGCAAAAGCGGCGCTTCTGCTATTTTTTGTTGTTCTTATTGCCGCGGTTATATCCGCTGCTGTTATAGTCGCTGTCCTCGCTGTTATGATCGCTTCCATAGCTGTCCGAATGGTATTCACTGCCGGATGAGCCGGTATATCTGCTCTCGGAATTATTTTTATTGGCGTAGGGGAACAGGTCGCTGCCGGTTTCCGTATTATAGCCCGGCTTATTTCTCCTGTAGAAATCGGAATCCGATTTTTTCTTTTCTACGATATGAGCGTTGAACAGATACATATGGAAGAAAAATCCCACACAGGCTGCCAGCACTGCAAAGATCCAGAGAGACCTCGTGGAAGCGAAGGCGATCGGCGAATAATACAGGATGGCCCACGCCGTCAACCNNCGAGGTCCAGATATTTCCGATCCTCGACAGCAGAAGCAGATCTCCTATCAGATAATTCAATATTGTGGTTACCACCGCTATGATCACTACCGTCCAGAACGCCACTGTGCCAAATACCATAAAAGCTATCCAGGCCACGGCCCAGGCCGCAAGGAACCTGATAATAAGTGCAATTGTTGTTTTCATTAATTAAATTTCTCCTTTCAGAATTTATAGTTTTTATTATCTTTCCCTTAAAAATGAAAAACATTCCAAGCCATCGGAAACTTAAATGATAATGCTCCCGATTTTTTTTGGGAATGCTAACAAGGAAATGCATTTATTAAAATGCGAAATTTTATTTAAACTTTTTAAGGGAGAAAGCATGTCCAAAAAGATAAGAAAAATACTCTATCGGGTCCTGGCGATCACCTTCGGAGCGGCGCTGGCTTCCATCGGGCTGGAAACTTTTTTGATTCCGAACAATATCATCGACGGCGGCATCGTCGGAATCTCAATCATGCTCTCTTATTTAAGCGGTTTCCCCCTTTCGGTGTTCCTGATCGCTCTGAATCTCCCCTTTCTGTATCTGGGATACCGCCAGATCGGCAAGACATTTGCGCTGTTCACCATGTACGCGGTATTCTGCCTTTCCGTCGGGGTTTCCATCCTGCATCCGGTCCCGAAAATAACCGACGATTATATTCTGGCGGCCCTTTTCGGCGGGGTGATCCTGGGCGCCGGTGTCGGCCTGATCATCCGGTGCGGCGGTTCGCTGGACGGAACGGAGATCGTCGCTATCATATTTGACAGGCGGACCTCTTTCACCGTCGGCCAGATCGTGATGTTTTTCAACCTTTTCATACTCAGCAGCGCGGGGCTCCTCTTCGGGTGGGAGAATGCGATGTATTCATTGCTGACATATTTTGTTGCGTTTAAAACCATCGACATCGTGATAGACGGGTTGAATGAGACAAAGAGCGTGCTGATTCTGTCGGATTACTATGAGGATATTTCCGAGGCAATACGGGACAGGCTGGGAAGGGAATATGCGATCTTCGAAAGCATAGATGATAAAAANNNNGGCCGTGTTTGCAGTGGTGACGAGGCTTGAGATCGCAAAGCTCAAAGGGATCGTAAACGGCTTTGACCGCAACGCCCTGATTTCGATTTCCAGCGTGGAAATCGAGGGGAAACGGTTTCGAAAAAAGGCGATCCATTAGTGGTATTTTTCGGCGGTTACTCTATTTCCCATACTTTTTCAACCGTTCAAGGACATCCGGATTCTCTTTTATAAATGACATATACCTCTCGAAGCACTTCACGGTCTCGGCGCTCAACGTATGCTCGACCTTTTCCGTTTCAGTTAAAATTCTGTCCTCATCGATTCCCATGATACGGAAAAAGGACTCGATGGTGTTGTGCCGCGAGAGCAGCATCTCGCCCAGTCTCTTTCCCTCCGCCCTGAGCAGGATCACACCATACCGCTCGTACTGCAGGAGATTCAACAAACCCAGCTTTTGCACCATCCTGGTGGCCGACGGAGGGTGAACGTTCAATGCTTCCGACAGTTCGTTGATCCGGGTAAAGCCATTCTCCTTCGACAGCCGGTAGATCATCTCAAGATAGTCCTCCATGGACGCCGAAAGCTGGTTTTCTTCACTCTTCATGTAGCCGCTGAAAGTGCGGAAATCACCNNATTATTGCCCATCCATTCACCCCCTTATGAATTCTATAGGATCCCAATAAATTATATGCGGGAGAAAAAAATATAGCCCGGGGGTAACACTTTTCACGCCTCGGTCATAATTTTATAGATGACGAAACAATTTAGCTGCACCTAAATTATTTATAC
>DLFX01000292.1 GCA_002482405.1 Firmicutes bacterium UBA7709
GGTCTTTTCACTACCGCTCCTGAAGCGATCGAGAGCGACGGCGCCGATGATGATCAGGCCCTTGACGATCGACTGCCAGACGTCCGGCACGCCGGTCAGGATCAGGCCGTTCGACAGGACGGCGATGATCAGCGCGTCCAGCAGCTGGCCTCTGACAAACTGGGACACGACCCGGTTGATATCGCTCAGAGTTTCGGTCACCACGGCGTTGGCCCTCATGGGGAGGATCAGGTGGAGCGCTTTTCTCCAGAGGCGGAGAAAAAAATCCTTATCCTTCAGGAGGTAAACGCTGACGACCATGCCCAGCACGAGGTTCAGGAGGCTTCCTCCAATCCCGCTGACAAAGTTGATGATGGCGGTGGCGCTGAAGCTGCGGGAAAGCCATTCTATCAGGCGGTTGGCGAGGTCCTGGATCCGCTCCTCGAACCCGCTGTTGGGAATGGCCGCCGCCCAGCCCCGGAGCACGGATTCGTATTTTGAAAAGTAATCGGCGATGTTGTCTACCATAGCCTGCAGGCTCGTAAAGACGAGATTGCCCATAATCAAAAATGCAAAAGCATAAATAATAACGCAAATAATGACAAAGATGAACAAAAATGTGATCAGGATGCTGATGGTGCGCTGTCGTCCATGATATTTCTCAAGCTTGATGGGATCGGAAGGCGCCTTGAAAAACAGTTTTGATACGAATTTTCTGTTGATGAACTCCACCAGGGGGCTCAGCAGATACGCGATGACCAGCCCGAGAAGCAAGGGGGAAAACGCAGACGCCAAACTGCCCAGAACAGACGTGGCTGTAGCCAGGACCTTGTCCAGATTCCCAATGATCAGGTAGATGACATACAGCAGGGCCGCCGTAAAAACGATATAGAGGCAGAGCCTGATGTATTTCCAATCCGATAGCATTTCCTTGATTCTCGACACCCTTGCACCTTCCTTTGCGCATTATACCGAGGCGGCATGTATTATACGCCTCGTTAAATCTGTTGATTTTACCTGTTCAGTAATAGTATTATATATCAGGACAACAAATTTTAGCAAACTAAATTCGCATAGGAGATAAACGATGTTCAGAATACCTGAATTGCTTGCGCCCGCAGGCGGAATGGAGCAGTTGAAGGCCGCGGTGGAAAACGGAGCGGACGCTGTTTACATGGGCGGCAAGCTTTTCAACGCCAGAATCAACGCGGCAAATTTCAGCGACTCGGAGATGCGGGAAGCCATCGAATACGCCCATTTGAGAGGTGTTCGGCTTCACGTCACGATGAACACGCTGATCAGGGACAGCGAGCTGAAGGAAGCCCTGGAGTATGCCGCGCTGCTCTATGAATACGGGGCGGACGCGCTGATCATTCAGGATCTGGGCTTTGCAAGGCTGGTAAGACGGCACATCCCCGACTTCGAACTGCATCTCTCCACCCAGGGCACCGTCTATAATATTGAAGGGGCCAGAGAGGCAAAACAGCTTGGCTTTTCCCGAGTCGTTCTGGCCAGAGAGGTGACTCTGGAAGAGATACGTGAAATTACGGGCGCAAACAGGCCGGATGGCGAATTGGAAAACGGGACCGGGTCTGCGGAAAACCTTCCGGAAATCGAAGTCTTTGCTCACGGCGCCCTTTGCATCTGCTATTCCGGCCAGTGCCAGATGAGCAGGGAAATCGGAGGGAGAAGCGGAAATCGCGGCGAGTGCGCCCAGCCGTGCCGCCTTCCCTATTCCATTTGCCGCTCTGACGACGTTTCCGGCCCGTGCTTTGCGCTGAGTCCGAAGGATCTTTGCACTCTGGGGCAGCTTGGCCAGTTTGCGGAGGNNCTCCCTGAAAATAGAGGGAAGGATGAAAGCTCCGGAATATGTGGCGGTTGTTACCCGCATTTACCGGAAATACCTCGATCTCTACGCGAGATATGGTCAATATGAGGTAGAGCCTGCGGACCTGCGGGATCTGAACCAGATATTCAACAGGGGCGGCTTTACGGAAGGGTATCTGTTCGGAAATCCCGGAAGAGCTTTGATGTCGGGTGAATTATCCAAACATCAGGGTATCTATATAGGAGAGGCTATTGAAAGCACCTTTGCCGGAAAAGATCCAAAGATAAGAAAAGAGCCAAAGGATGTGGCCGGGAAATCGGGAAACCGCCAGAGAGGCCTTGTGACCATACGGCTGGCGGAAAAGCTGTCGGTAGGAGACGGAATTGAGATCCGGAGCCGGGAGCTGCCGGGAAATCTGGTCACCTTCATGAAGCGGGGCGATAAAAGGATTGATTCGGCACAAAAGGGCGAGGTCATTACCGTGGGTTATATCGACGGTATGGTCTCTCCAGGGGACAGGGTATATAAGATCACCGACAAGTCGCTCATGCAGCGGGCAAGAGCTTCCTATGAAGGGAAAAGCGGCTCTGCGGAGAAGGCGCTGCGCAAAATGGGGGTATCGTTTTATTTCAGCGCGGGGATAGACAGACCGGTTTCTCTCAGGGCTGCGGATGAAGAGGGAACCAGCGTGATAAAGGAACTGCCGGGGGTTGTTGAAAAAGCTCTGAACCGGGCGACCGCCGCGGAAATGGTAGAGGCTCAGCTTGGCAAGACAGGGGGAACACCCTTTCGCGTAAGGTCATGCGCTGTGGAATTGGAAGACGGGATCTCGATCCCCTTGTCCAAAATAAACGAGCTTAGAAGATCTGTTCTGGAAGAGCTGGAAACTCTCAGAAAGAAAGGAAGACAGGGCGCGGCTGAGATCCGCGGAAGTATCTCCCGATGGAGCCTGACGTCGGAATCGGCCGGAACTGCCGGCTGGGACAGCGAAAGACCCGCGGCGGGGGTCCGGCAGGGCAACCCCGGCAGGGAGGAAACCTTCCTTTATTTATACCGTGTNNTTGACCCTTCCCTTGACCGGATCTACCTGCCTTACGATGCGGTTCTCAGAGGCCTTTTTAAGGGTGACCCCAGGATCGTTCCCGTGATTCCGAATATCACCAAGGGATGGCACGACCTGAATATCAGGAAAAATTTCGATGAGATTGCGGCCCTGGCACAAAGCGGAATCGCCGTAGGCAATCTAGGCTGGATCGGGCCCTTTGCCTCCGCCGGCGTCAAGGTGATCGGCGACTATGGGCTGAATCTTTTCAACAGTATGGATTTCCTGCTCGCCAGGGAGCTCGGTGTCAGCGAAGCCGTCATCTCTCACGAAGCGGCGGCTGAAGACATTCTTGAAATGGATTTCCACGGAGTCGTGCCGGAGGTGGCGCTTCAGGGAAGGATTCCCTTGATGACCAGCGTCCACTGCCTGTTGGGAGATTTTGATCTCTGCGGGAGTCATGGAGAGGCGGGAGAGTTCTTCTTGAAGGACCGCAAGGGCCAGCTATACCCTGTTATTACAGATCCTGCCGACTGCCGGAGTACGGTTTTAAGCTATAAGGAGATGAATTTGCCCATAAAAAAGGATGATTTAAAAAAATCGGGCGTATATCGCTTTAGAATTTACGCAGGATAATAATCGAAAAGGCTGTAACCGTAAAAAATTCCAAGGATAGTTCGCTTTTTCGAAAAGTATTATGTATTTTGTATTTTATTTAATAATTATTTGACTTAGAGCACAAAAGGCATTAAAGTAAAAGTGTATGCAGTTACAATTTTATCGTTAATTTTATGATAAGATGCAAGATAAATTTCATAAAGATCACATCAACACACAAGTAAGATGACAAAAAATTAATCAAAACAATGGCAGCATGACAATGAAAAAATGTAGCGATTTTTATGATTACTATCTGGCCATAGATTGTTAAGGAGGTTATGTATGATGAAAAGAAAAACAAAGACGATGGATGGGAACACGGCGGCGGCGCATGTGTCATACGCTTTCACCGATGTCGCGGCTATTTACCCGATCACCCCGTCGTCCACCATGGCAGAGGTTGTTGACGAATGGGCCGCCTATGGAAGAAAGAACATCTTTGGACAAGAGGTTAAGGTTGTTGAAATGCAGTCTGAAGCCGGCGCCGCAGGCGCGGTGCACGGATCTTTGGCGGCTGGAGCTCTGACGACTACATATACCGCTTCTCAGGGCCTGCTCCTGATGATTCCGAATATGTACAAGATTTCCGGAGAGCTTCTTCCCGGCGTATTCCATGTCAGCGCCAGAACCCTTGCTACCCACGCGCTTTGTATCTTCGGCGACCATTCCGACGTCATGTCCGCAAGGCAGACCGGGTTTGCCCTGCTGGCGTCCAGCTCCGTACAGGAAGTAATGGATCTGGGCGGGATCGCGCATCTTGCCGCAATCAAGGCGAGAGTTCCCTTCCTTCATTTCTTTGACGGTTTCAGGACATCCCATGAAGTGCAGAAAATAGAGATCATCGAAAACGACGAGTTTAAAAATCTGGTGGATATGGAAGCGGTGCAGCGGTTCAGAGACGAAGCGCTGAATCCGGAGCATCCGGTGACCCGGGGAACGGCACAGAACCCCGATATCTTCTTCCAGGCAAGGGAAGCAGCAAACAAATACTACGAAGCGGTTCCCGGGATCGTCGAAAAATATATGAAGGACATCAGCGCCCTGACAGGGAGAGATTATCATCTCTTTGATTATGTTGGTCATCCTGAAGCGGAAAATATCGTCATTGCCATGGGTTCCGTCTGCGAAACCATCGAGGAGACCATCAATCTGCTCCTTTCCCAGGGCAGAAAAGTCGGACTCGTCAAAGTCAGACTGTATCGTCCCTTTGCGCCGGAATACCTGAAGGCTGTAATTCCCAAGACGGTGAAGAGGATCGCTACGCTGGACAGAACAAAAGAGCCGGGCGCTCTTGGAGATCCCCTCTATATGGATGTCAGAACCATGTATTACAGAGAGGCGAACGCGCCTGAAGTATACGGCGGAAGATACGGACTCGGCTCCAAGGACACCACGCCGGGACAGATCGTGGCAGTTTATGACAATCTTGACCAGGATAAGCCTAAGGATCAGTTCACCATCGGCATCGACGACGATGTGACCTTCACATCCCTTGCACCGGCAGAGGGAATCACTACCGAGCCGGAAGGCACGATCCGCTGCAAATTCTGGGGTCTCGGTTCCGACGGAACCGTTGGAGCAAACAAGAATGCCATCAAGATCATCGGCGATGAAACCGATCTTTATGCGCAGGGGTACTTCGCCTACGATTCCAAGAAATCCGGCGGCGTGACCATTTCCCACCTGAGATTTGGGAAGAGCAAGATCCAGTCGACCTATCTGATCAATGAGGCGGACTTCGTAGCCTGCCACAATCAGGCTTATGTTGACCAGTACAACCTGCTCAAGGGCCTCAAGAAGGGCGGAACCTTCGTGCTCAATTGCATCTGGGACGATGAGTCGCTTAATGAGCATCTTCCGGCGGCAATGAAACGGTATATCGCGAAGAACGATATCAATTTCTATACCATTAACGCCACCGCTATCGCGGAAGAAATAGGCCTCGGAAACAGGATCAACATGGTCATGCAGGCGGCATTCTTCAAGCTTGCAAAAGTAATTCCGCTGGATGACACCGTAAAATACCTCAAGGAAGCGGTAGAGCATTCCTATGGCAAGAAGGGCGAAAAGATCGTAAAGATGAACAACGCCGCCATCGACAGAGGTATTACCGATATTAAAAAGGTAACAGTGCCTGCGGATTGGGCTGACGCCAAGGATTCTGACAAAGTGAAGAGAGACGTTCCGGATTTCATCGAAGAAGTTCTCATCCCCATGACGAGACAGGAGGGCGACGATCTTCCGGTCAGCGCATTTGTCGACAGAGAAGACGGAACCTTCCCGGCCGGAACCGCAGCGTACGAAAAGAGAGGCGTAGCCGTAAACGTTCCCAAGTGGAAGCCGGAAAACTGCATTCAGTGTAACCAATGTTCCTTCGTCTGTCCCCATGCTTCCATCCGTCCGGTTCTCGTGACTGCGGATGAAAAGGCCAAAGCTCCGGCTGGGTTTGACACGATCAAGACTATCGGAAAGGGTCTGGAAGGCCTGGAATACAGGATGCAGCTGTCGCCCATGGACTGCATGGGCTGCGGAAACTGCGCCGATATCTGCCCCGCCAAGGAAAAAGCACTTGTTATGGTTCCCTTTGCAGAGCTTGAGGAAGAAAAGGAAAAGTGGAACTATTTCGCAAAGCTTCCTATAAAGGACCAGCTCCTTTCCAAGGAAACCGTAAAGGGAAGCCAGTTTGCAAAACCGTATATCGAATTCTCCGGCGCCTGCGCGGGCTGCGGAGAAACCCCATATATCAAGCTGATCACTCAGCTGTTCGGCGACAGAATGATGATCGCCAACGCCACGGGCTGTTCCTCTATCTGGGGAGCTTCCGCACCGTCGACGCCTTACTGCGCGGACGAGAACGGAAGAGGACCGTCATGGGCCAACTCTCTGTTTGAGGACAACGCGGAATACGGCTTCGGCATGTTCATCGCTACCAAGCAGATGAGAGAAAAGATCGCGGATTGCTGCAACTCCCTGCTGGCCATGAACATTCCCGCAGACCTCAAGGCCGCGCTGGAAGGCTGGCTTCAGGATAAGAACGACGGAGCTCTGTCGAGAGCCGCCAGCGACAAGCTGATGGCAGCAATCGACGGATTGAAGGCGGACGATAAAGAAGTAGCCTCTCTTGCGAAAGAGATTTCCGACAGGAAGGATTATCTGGTTAAAAAGTCCGTATGGGCTTTAGGCGGAGACGGCTGGGCATACGACATCGGTTACGGCGGATTGGACCACGTCCTTGCCTCCGGCGAGAACGTCAACATCCTCGTGTTCGATACCGAAGTGTATTCCAACACCGGTGGACAATCCTCCAAATCGACCCCTGCCGCGGCTATCGCAAAATTTGCGGCCTCCGGCAAGCGGATCAAGAAGAAGGATCTGGGCATGATGGCCATGAGCTACGGCTACGTGTACGTGGCGCAGGTCGCCATGGGCGCGGACATGAACCAGCTGATCAAGGCCATGCACGAGGCCGAGAGCTATGACGGCCCGTCCCTCATCATCGCCTACTCGCCCTGCATCAACCACGGCATCAANNAGGATCTGGGCATGATGGCCATGTCCTATGGCTACGTTTACGTTGCACAGGTAGGCATGGGCGCCGACAAGAACCAGTTTATGAAAGCGGTGATCGAGGCCGAGAAGTACGACGGACCCTCCATTATCATCTGCTATGCTCCCTGTATCAATCACGGAATCAAGAAGGGCATGGGCAAGTCCCAGGAGAACATCAAGGACGCTGTGGACGCCGGCTACTGGCACCTGTACAGGTACAATCCGGAACTGAAGAAGGAAGGAAAGAACCCCTTCAGCCTGGATTCCAAGGCTCCAACGGCCAGCTTCAAGGATTTCATCATGGGTCAGGTGAGATATTCTTCACTGGCTCAGGAATTCCCGGAAGTTGCCGACAAGCTCTTTGAGATGGCGGAAGAGAACGCGAAGGAGCGTTACGACAGCTATAAGAGACTGGCAGACAGGTAGATAGAATGAATCAATTAAAAGCGGCTCTCCGGAGCCGCTTTTTGAAACATTACTATAAAGATTGGAGATTATTATGATGAAGGATTATTTAGTCATATCAGAAGAAGTTAAGAATGCGTTGAAGGAAAACAAGCCTGTCGTCGCGCTGGAATCGACCATTATCTCTCACGGGATGCCCTATCCCCAGAACGTGGGGACTGCGCTTNNGCTTCAGGTTGAGCAGATCGTTCGGGACAATGGAGCGGTCCCCGCGACGGTGTGTATGCTGAAAGGAAATATGGTAGTAGGGGCCAGCGCGGAAGAAATCGACTATTTAGGGAAGTCAGGAGCTAAAATACCAAAGGCGAGCAGGAGGGATCTTGCGGTTCTGATGTCCAGAGGCAGCGATGGGGCGACCACCGTGGCGACGACGATGATCGGAGCG
>DLFX01000057.1:0-1674 GCA_002482405.1 Firmicutes bacterium UBA7709
AAGTTGCTGGGATTATACATAGTGATGTCCATCTTTATTTTCTTATGGTGCCTGCTTCTCATCGTGCCGGGCATCATAGCCGCGCTTCGGTACAGCATGTGCTTTTATATCCTGGCGGACAATCCGAATATGGGGATCATGGAAGCGCTCAATGAAAGCAAGAGGATGATGCGGGGAAATAAATGGAAATACTTCTNNCTGTCGTTCATCGGCTGGGGGATTCTTTGCCTCTTTACGTTGGGAATCGGATTTCTGTGGCTTACGCCCTATGTGGAGACGTCTGTGATCGCGTTTTACGACATTGCCAACGGGAGCCTGAGGTCTGTAAAGAGCATCGAACAGAATATCGAACAACGCATTGAACAGAATATCGAACAACGTACTGAAAAGGACATCGAACCGCCTACCGCTGACTGAACTTCCGGGCGGTTTCCTGCCTTAGCGCGTCGATTTTTAAAAAGTCCATGGTGGGCACATAAAATTTCTCCATTTCGTCCTGTTCTTCCTTTGCAAGTCTAAGGCAGCCGACCCCCTTTTCAAGCAATTCGTCCATTTTCTTTTTGCTGTCTGCAAGGATTCCTTTCTGCCTCATGACGCGATCATAGCGGATCATGTCTGAAAGATCGATAGAGGTCACATCCGCCTTCACGGCGGACCGGTCGATGGCGTGGTACTGATTGGATGTGATGAAAGCCAGCCTCAGTTCGGGGATGAGAAGGTGTTCGAGCTTTTCCGCCGGTTTCATCGGGCAATAATATCCTTCCGCCCGGAAACCGCGGCAGAGCGCTCCGTCCATGAACAGATTCAGCAGCCTTTCGCTGCCGAGGCCCACCGGGGCCTGGATCAGATAAACCCTTTGGCAGTTCTCCGCCAGGGTATCTATGTAATTTTCAAAACCGGCGGCGGTGATAGCGCTGGCGAAGTATTTTCCGACCTCGCCTTCCTTTGAACTGAGCTCGCGATGGGCGAATTCGCTTCCGATGATTTCCGCCGTGATCCGATAGAGCTTTTCGTAGAGGATCGCAGATTCATAAATGCCGCTCAGATTATCGTACATCTTCGCCGCCGCGGCGAAATAGTTGTATGCTAAGCCCAGCATGTCTTTGATCTTATCTCCCGCGCCTTCAAAAGCGTCGCGGTTGTTTTCGACCCCCGATTCATTCCAGTAGTCTCCGAGATGGATGACGGAATCCACTGCGCCGGGATCCACGGAAAAGGGAGGGGACATCCCGTCGATCATCGCGGTCTTTTTACCGCGCAGGAGAATTCCGTCCAGGGAGCAGTGATGATCTGCGCAGTGCATGAAATCCACATCGCAGCCGTCCTCCAGCATGGATTCTCCGATTTTCTTCATAAAAGCCGATTTCCCGGACCGGGGCCCGCCTTTTATACATATGATTTTATCGGCCGCGCCGTGGTCGAGCAGGTATTGATTATATGAGAAAAAGCCATCCGGTGTGTTTGTTCCCGTAAATATATGTCTTGCGGTTCCCGCCATTCACATCTTCCTTTCATTTCATCTCTACCTATTATGATATGCAGGAGGAAACCATTCGGTGATTATTGATAAAAGAATGGAAACGTATTATAATAATTTACGAATCAGTCTAAAATAAACCGAAAAAGGAGCACCGGATGAGTCAGAATTTCATACCTCTTCTCTTCGGAGGAGAC
>DLFX01000057.1:1728-6232 GCA_002482405.1 Firmicutes bacterium UBA7709
CCCCTGTACGGACAGCAGGATCCTGAATTACACCGCAAATGCGAAATTGGAGGAGGAGGATACCTTCCTGGCCGTATTAAAGAGTTTTGCCGAAGCAAACAGGGACGAGACCATATTGGCCGTGGGCTGCGGAGACAGCTATGTGCAGCTCCTCAGCAAGAACCGGGACAACCTGCCGGAGAACGTAGTCGCCCCGTATATCGATATCGACCTGATGAACCGCCTGATCCACAAGGAAAAGTTTTATCAGATGTGCGGCGAGGAGGGCATCGATTATCCGGCCACCTTCGTCCATGGAAAGGATATGGGGGAGGATTTTGAGCTTCCCTTTGAAGCGCCTTATATCGTCAAGCCTTCCAACGGCATCGAATACTGGAGGCACCCCTTTCCGACTCAAAAAAAGGTGTACAAAGCCAAAGACAGAAAGGAGCTTCATGAGATCCTTGGCGATATCTACGGCGCAGGTTACGACGATTCCATCGTCATCCAGGATTTCATTCCCGGCGACGATACCTATATGAGGGTGCTTACCAATTATTCCGACCGCGACGGGCAGGTAAAGCTAATGGCCCTGGGCCATGTGCTGCTGGAGGAACATACGCCTCACGGCCTTGGAAACCATGCGGTGATCATCACCGAACACAACGAAGAGCTGGCGGAGAAGTTTAAAACTCTGCTGGAGAAACTGCATTTTGTCGGATTCTCGAACTTCGACATCAAGTACGACCAGCGGGATGGAAAATTCAAGGTGTTCGAGATCAATACAAGGCAGGGGAGAAGCAACTATTATGTCACCGGCGCGGGACAGAATATCGCAAAATACCTCGTGGAGGATTGCATCTATCAAAAGCCCATGGAGCTCTCCGTCGTAACGGAGAAATCTCTCTGGATGATGATCCCGAAAGGAGTCGCCTTTCGCTACATCAAACCCGAGGAGTACCGCAGGGAAATGAAGTCCCTGATCGGCAGCCATAAAATTACAAATTCACTGCTCTATCAGAAGGACAGAGGATTTAAGAGAATGCTCCGGCTGTATAAATCCCAACTCGGACATTATTACAAATTCTGGAAATATCTTGGGAAGCAAAAATAGATGGAGATGAAATCGATGTGGAATGACACCAGAAAAGTTCTGGGCGTGCTGGGAGGCATGGGGCCTCTGGCGACCCAGCTGTTTTACAGGATGATCATCGAAGAGACGGATGCGGGCTGCGACCAGGAGCATCTCAACATGATCATACTCAATCATGCCACCATGCCGGACCGCACGCGGGAGATCATGGAGGGCCGTACCGATGAACTGTTTGAACTGCTCCTGGCGGATGCGAGGATGCTGGAAGAAAACGGGGCGGGAGTCATCGCGATTCCCTGCAATACCTCTCACGTCCTCTTTGACAGGCTTCAGGAAAGCGTCGGGATTCGGATCATCAACATGGTGAAAGAGACGGCGGCGCATATCGCAGGCACCTTTCGCGAACCCGGCCTGAGGGTCGCGATACTGGCTACCGACGGAACCATAAAGACGGAGCTGTATCAAAAAGCTCTGGAAAAAGAGGGGATCACTCCGGTCATACCGTCCCCGGAATCACAAAAGCTGGTTATGAAGATCATTTACGACGGGGTGAAAAACGGCGGCCCGATTGATTTTAACGATTTTCTGACGGTACGGGACGAAATTGACCGGCAGGACTGCCGGGCGGCGATCCTTGCCTGCACAGAGCTGTCCTGCTTTAAAGAGATGTATCACTTGCCGGAATTTTACATAGACGCTATGGGCGTGTTGACAGAGAAGTCGATTCTGGCCTGTGGCGGAAAAATCAAAGGAACAGGAGCAAAGCACGATGGATAAAACGCTTCACAGCCTGGACGGATATGCCGGCCTGCTGAAGGATCATAATCTTGTCAGCGAATATCATATCGGAACGGGGAGCGGGGATTGCCCGATCCGATATATTTCTTTCAACTCCATGGATATCCGCACGGATACGCTGTTTGTCTGCAAGGGCAGCCACTTTTCCGTCGATTATCTGAAATCGGCCCTGGCAAAAGGAGCCGTCTGTTACATCAGCGAAAAGAAATACAGCCTGGGTGACATGGAAAAGGACATCCCCTATATCATCGTCAGCGACATTCGGCGGACCATGGCGCTGATCGCCGGCTACTACTACAACCAGATATGGAAGGACCTGAAAATCGTCGGCATCACCGGAACGAAGGGAAAGTCCACCACGGCCTATTTTATGAAATTCATATTGGACGAGTATCTGAGGGAAAAGAAAAAGCCGCTCTCCGCTATCATTTCGGGGATCGACAACTACGACGGAGTGATCAACGAGGAATCCCACCTGACCACTCCCGAAGCCATGGAGCTTCACAGGCATTTCAGCAATGCGGTGGAAAGCGGCATCGAATATCTCAGCATGGAGGTGTCCAGTCAGGCCTTGAAATATGACAGGACCTTTGGCGTTATCTTTGAAGTGGCCTGCTTTCTGAACATCGGAGAGGACCATATCAGCGAGGTGGAGCACAGCAGCTTTGAGGATTACCTGGAATCAAAGCTGAAGATTTTCAGCCAGTGCAGGACAGCCTGCGTCAATATCAACAGCGATGAAATCGACAGGATCATGGAAGCCTCCAAGGCATGCCCCAACGTCGTCACCTTCGGACTTGATGAAAGGGCGGACGTCTACGGCTATGACATCGTCAAATCGGGCAAGACCATAAGCTTTACCGTGAGAACAAAGGATTTCGTGAAGGATTTTAAGATCACCATGGCGGGGCTTTTCAACGTGCAGAACGCTCTGGCCGCCATCGCTATTTCCCAGAGCCTGGGGATTCCCATGTCCTATGTGGCCGCAGGCTTGAAAAAGGCCAGGGTCAGCGGCAGGATGGAGGTCTACACGGGCAAGGGCAGAAATGTCCAGGTCATCGTGGACTACGCTCATAACAAGATGAGCTTTGAAACATTGTTCCAGTCAACGATGAAGGAATATCCCAACAAAAAGATCACCATCGTCTTTGGGTGTCCGGGCAAAAAAGCCCAGAGGCGGAGGCAGGAGCTGGGAGAGATCGCAGGGAAATACTCCGATCAGGTCTACATTACAGAGGAGGACGCCGGAGAGGAGCCGGTGCTGAAGATCTGCGAAGAGATCGCCCAGCACGTGGAAAAACAGGCTTGCAGCTACGCCATCATACCGGACCGGGAAGAGGCGATCAGAGAAGCCATCAGCAACGCCGACGACAACACGGTGGTTCTGATCACGGGAAAGGGAAGGGAAACCCGCCAGAAGCGCGGGACGAAATACATCGATACGCCGTCCGACGTGGAATACGTGAAAAAATACCTGAAAATCCAGTAAAACGAGTAGGGCCGTCTCAAATGAAAATAGTTTGAGGCGGCCCGTAATTATTTACTGGATTATCCGGGTATTTTAAATTCGCAGGGGACCCGGACCTGGCATTTCCCGCAGCCATAACGGGGATAATTCTTTCGCTCGGTTTCGTCCACAAAGTCGGAGCAAGGCTTGTGATCCTTTCCGGTCTCTTTGGAGATCGCGCCTACCGGACAATTCTTTGCGCATCTGCCGCACATGGAGCAATATTCATAGATATCATGATAAGGCCGCCTGTCGGGGGTCAGGGAAAGCTCTGTAACGATACTGCCGAATCTTCCGGCGATCCCTTTTCTTGTAATAAGCCCTCTGGAAAGCCCGAAGGTCCCCAGGCCGCATGCGAAGGCCACATGGCGTTCGGACCAGTTGGACGTAAACGTCTCTTTATGGCCGGACCCGCTGGTATTGGACCAGAACCTTTCATCCCGGGGAGGTACGACGCTGGCGTATCCGGCGTCCGTCAGCAGGGATTTTAAGTGCAGGCTCAGCTCATTGAGCAGATTTTGGCCTTCAATGCGCGCGTGGAGCCATTCGTCTGAAGGCCATGTCATATCTCTCGCGTTACCCCTGCGGACTTCTTCGGTGAAGGGCAGGAAAAAGGAGATCACAGTTTTTGCACCGGGCAGCCATTCCTTTGGAAGCATGAAATGCCCGCCGACGGCCTCAGGTTTTTTCAGCGAGGCAAAATATTCGTCATCCGCCGCGCCGAATGCAAAGATCGGAGCCTCAAAGAGCTTCAGACCAACGACGTTTTTTGTGATGGCGATCTCTTCCGAGATATGATTGCCCGGAGAATGTTCGATAAAGTCCTCCGCGGATTTTATCAGATACTGCTTGTCCATCTTCCCAATTTACTCCTTAATATTCTTCCTCTTCGTCCGCGAACTCCCCGTCGATGACAGGGAACTCCTTGTCGATGAGACCGTCCTCATAGAGGTTCTCGTCCTCTTCAATGATCTCATCATACTCTTCATCCAGCTTGGCGTCGAAGGAGATGGAATATTCATCGATCTCATAGTCCAGGCTGTCGGAAAAATCATAGCGGTACTGGTCGCCGTTGAGCTTTTCCAGACGGGAAAGAGACAGCGCTTCGCTGACGGTAACGTCTCTTT
>DLFX01000077.1 GCA_002482405.1 Firmicutes bacterium UBA7709
AGGTGCTATAATTGTAATATTATAAATTGTTTTCCACATATATCAAAAGGATGGCGATTGCCGACTGCAAGAAGAACATGAAAAAGGAGAAGTTTTATGCAGGTTGCTTTAACGAATGCCGATAGATTAATATTGGAGTCCTATAAGAATTTGGCTGACGGATTGTCGGAATATCTCGGGGAAGGATATGAGATCGTTCTTCACAGNNAAGATCTGGAGCACTCTGTCATCTACATCATCAACGGAGAATATACCGGACGTAAAATCGGATACCCCATCACCAACATCGCGCTTTCCATGTTGAAAAAAATCATGGACAACGCGGATTCAAGAGAATTCATATCATATTTTACAAAGACTGCCGCCGGTAAGCCCCTGAAGTCCTGTACCATCGCTATCAAGGGAACCGGCAACAAAATCATCGGCCTGCTGTGCATCAACCTCTATCTGGATACGCCTTACTACAATATTCTCAATACATTTTTAAAGGGCCCGGTAAATGTACAGAACGAAGTGGAAGAAAATTTTTCCGGCAACACGGAAGAGATGGTGAAGAAATCCATTGACAGCGTCAGGGAAAGCGTCATAAAGGACGGCAGCGTCGCATCGACCAACAGAAACAACAAGATCATCCAGCAGCTTTATGATGCCGGGATCTTTAACTTTAAAGACGCCGTGGAGATGGTTGCGGACGAGTTGGGAATCTGTAAAAGCACGGTTTATATGCACATAAGAAAGAACAAGAATTAACGGCCCAGATAAAGCTCCAATTTCCGCTTCATCCTTTGAATCGCGTTATCGATTGCTTTCGGCGATCTTCCTGTGCTTTCGGCGATCTGAAGATAGGACTTTCCTTTCAGATATTCGTTCCAGACGTTCAGTTCCAAGTCGCTGAAAATATCGGCGCCGTTTCCGCCGATATAGTCCATATCCTCCTTCAGCAGGAAGAGCGCTTCCGGGTCGTAGTTGCTGTCGGAGGACAGGGTTTCCTCCAGGGTGGTGTCCGGTTCGGAATCGGAGAGCGGCCTGCTCAGGGATACCGAAGTTNNGCCCGCTTCACCGCCGTGATGATCTGGCGGTTGATACAGATTTCCGCGAAGGTGTGAAAGGACGCCTGCTTCGCCTGGTCGTAGCCTCGAATCGCCTTAAATATTCCTATCATTCCTTCCTGGACAATATCCTCGCTGTCTGCGCCAACCATAAAATAGAGATGGGCCTTGCTTCTGACCACATCCTTATACTTTCTGATCAGGAATTCTTCCGCGGTTTCATCGCCGTCCTGTGCAAGGATAGCCAGCGCTTCGTCCGCCATTTCCTCGTAATTGCTCATACCCCGACCTCTTCCACCTTCCTTGCGGGAAAAATCCCCTAGCCTTTGCGCTGTCTTCGGACCTCATACATCAAAACCGCGGCGGCATTTGACGCGTTCAGAGAAGTGATTTTCCCCGCCATGGGAATGGAAATGCTGAAATCGCATTTCTCCTTTACCAATCTGCTGATCCCCTGGCCTTCAGCCCCGATGACCAACCCAAGGCTTCCTTTCAAATCGGCCTGGTCGTACTCCGTCCCGCCCATATCGCAGGCCCCGATCCAAAGGCCCATCTCCTTGAGCTTATCGATGGTCTGGGCGATGTTGGAAACCTTCGCCACGGGGACGTATTCCACGGCTCCGGCGGACGCCTTTGCCACCACGTCTGTGACTCCCGCGGCCCTGCGCTTGGGGATGATGATCCCGTGGGCTCCCGCGCCGTCCGCCGTCCGCATGATCGCCCCGAGATTGTGGGGGTCCTCGATGCCGTCCAGAATGATGATAAAAGGATCTTCGCCCTTTCGCCGCGCCCTCTCGAAGATATCCTCCGGATCACAGTACTCAAAAGCGGAAACGTATGCGATGACGCCCTGGTGGACCTTGCCGTCCGCAATCCGGTCCAGGGCGGTTTTCTCGGCAAACTGGCAGAAAAGGTTTTTCTCCTTTGCCATTCCGACGATCTTCCGGATGGAGCCCTCCGCATCCTTCGCGATGACCAGCTTTTCGATCTCCCGGCCGCTCTTTAAAGCCTCCATGACCGGATTTCTGCCAATGATCAGATTTTCATTTTCTCCCATGATTCCTCCGCCTATTTCCTTCTGTATTCCGTAAACCGATACCGCACTCCTCCGTCGCTCTGAGGTTCGCCCGTCCATACCAGCTCCAGGTCGCCGCGCCGGTCCAGATTTTCAAAATGCTTGTCCGCATCAAAATCTCCGTCGATCCTGGTCACCAGATGCCCGTTGCAATAAGGAAGGAACTGTCTGTAGATATCCTCCCCGCCGATGATGAAGACATCCTCCATATCGTAGGCTTCCAGCACCTTGAACAGCTCTCCCATGGAGGCGCATTTGATACAGCCTTCCGGCTGAAAGTCCGGTTTTCTGGAAAGGACGATATTGACTCTGTCCTTTAAGGNNGCCGGGCAGGGACTCAAAGGTCGCCCGTCCCATGACCACCACCTTGCCCCGGGTCATTTCCTTGAAATATTTCAAATCGCCGGGAAGGTTGCACAGCAGGCAGCTATCCTTTCCGATTCCCCAGTTATTATCAACTGCTACGATGGTTTTCATTCCATTTCTCCTTTGTAGTGATATTCCTGTTATACCGCTGTAAGTATCTTTCGATCGTGCCGCAATAGCCCCCGCTGTAAAAGCGTATCACAGCAGCGGCGCGAAAACCCTGAGCACCGAGCGGATCAGGGTTACGATCCAACCGGTCTTTTTCAGCTCCTCCTCGGTCATGGCCTTGCAGATCGGGATTATTTCCTCAAAATCTCTCCTTATGTCGCAAATGCATTTGCTGCGGTACATCCAGATTCCGCATTCGAAGTGAAGATAGAGGCTTCTGTAATCCATGTTGATGGTTCCCACGACTCCGTACTCATCGTCTATGGCTATTGTTTTAGAATGAATAAAGCCGGGAGTGTATTCATATATCTTTATCCCGCTCTCCACGAGGATCGGATAGTAGGACCTCGTAGACGCGTGAACAAAGCGCTTGTCGCCGTGATAAGGCGTTATGATCCTCACGTCGACGCCGCTCTTTGACGCCGTGCACAGCGCGGTCACCATTTCATTGTCCAGGATCAGATACGGCGTCGTGATGTAGATATACTTCTGCGCATTGTAAATCAGGTTCAAATAGACCGTTTCACTGACCGGCTCGTCGTCAAGGGGGCTGTCTGCAAAGGGCTGAATATAGCCGTCGCCAGGGCCTTCAGCGAAGAGATGGAGGTCCCCGCCTGGTTTCTCCTGCTCTGGAACACTGTTCCCGCAGTAAAGGCACTGCTCCTCGCCGCGATATGCGCAGGGATTGTCATTTGCTCCGCTGACGTAATTCCACATGGAAAGGAACATGACCATCAGATTCCAAACCGCTTTTCCCTTCAGCATGATCGCGGCGTCTTTCCAGTGGCCGTGCCGGTTCACCTCGTTGATATACTCGTCGGCAAGGTTGATGCCGCCCACGAAGCCTACAACGCCGTCGATGACCGCAATTTTTCGATGATCCCTGTTGTTCAGCCTTATGGACAAAACCGGGATCATGGGGTTGAAAACACAAGCCTTAATGCCGTACTCACCGAGCTTCTTGATAAAATTAAAGGNNGCGCCGTCATAGAGCACCCGCACATCGATCCCCTTCGCCGCCTTTGCCTTCAATATCTCCAAGATGCTGTTCCACATGAGGCCTTCCTGGATGATAAAGTATTCGAGAAAAATGTACCGTTCCGCTTTTTCGAGCTCCTCCATCAGCCGTTCAAACTTTTCCTCGCCGCTGGAAAGGTATTCCGCCTCTTCGTTCAGGAACAGCGGATAACCGGCGTACCTTTGAATATATCTCGACTGTTTCGCCGCGTCGGGATCTTCCCTTTCAAGCCGCTCCGAAACCTCTTCGTTTGTTTCCAGGCATTCCAGGGTCTGCTGCCGGATGGCGTTCATCTTTTCCTTTGTCTTGTTGCCCGTCCGGTTGCCGTTCAGAAACAGATAGAACAGCCCTCCGAAAATAGGGAAAATCATGATCGGTATGATCCAGGCGATTTTATAGGCCGGGTTCTCCCTCTTGTTTAAAATCCAGATCACCGTGGCCACGCTGAGGAAGATGCTGAATCCGTAGAATGCGGCAAAATATTGGTTAAACAAGAGGATAAAACCAATGATGAGCAGGACCTGGATCGCAATCGCGATGGCGAAAATGGTTATTTTAAATGTTTTTGCTTTGTGGACTGGTTTCATAGTTCAACTCCGTTTGCGCACTTTTCGTAATGCTTGTACGATATTATAGCATATCGCTTCGGCAATTGGAAATATCAAGCCTCAATCCAAAAAATCTTTTCGGCGCAATTGTGCGGCCGGATGATTTCTGGTATAATTCCTTTTGTTGTTTTTTTAAATGCAGCAGTAGAAGGAAAGATTTTGTTGTTTTTTAAATGCAGTAGGCAGTAGAAAGAAAGATGTGGTGACAATGGAAATAGGTTTTGATGCAAACAAATACATCGAAGAGCAGTCCAGGTATATTTTGGAGCGCGTGAATGACCGTAACAGCGAAAGGCTTTACCTGGAGTTTGGAGGAAAGCTGGTTCAAGATAAACATGCCATGCGTGTTCTTCCCGGATTTGACGAAAACGCGAAGATCAAGCTGCTCCACAAAATGAGGGATCAGGCGGAAATCATCATCTGTATCTTCGCAGGGGATATCGCCACCAGCAAGACCCGCCAGGATTTTGGGATCACCTACGATCTCGAGGTTTTACGCCTTATTGACACCTTTCGAAAATATGACCTGTCCATCAACAGCGTCGTTGTCACCAGATACGAAGACCAGCCGGCAGCCAACATGTTTATCAATAAGCTGAACCGCCGCGGAATCACCACATACAAGCACCATTTCACAAAGGGCTATCCCACCGACGTGGATACCATCGTCAGCGACGCGGGATACGGCGCAAACCCGTATGTCGAGGTGACCAAGCCTCTGGTAGTGGTAACGGGGCCCGGAGGCGGCAGCGGAAAACTCGCAACCTGCCTGAGCCAGCTTTATCACGATTACAAAAGGGGCGTCCGGGCCAGATACGCAAAGTTTGAAACCTTCCCCATCTGGAACCTCCCGCTGAAGCACCCCGTCAACGTGGCCTATGAGGCGGCCACCACGGACCTGAAGGACGTCAATATGATCGACAATTTCCATCTGGATGCTTACGGTCAGAAAACGGTCAACTACAACCGTGATCTGGAGGTTTTCCCGGTCTTTAAGCGCATCATCGAGAAGATCACCGGCGAGGAAGCCGATTACAAATCCCCCACCGACATGGGCGTAAACCGCGCCGGATTTTCCATCTTTAACGACGAAGTGGTGAGGAGGGCCGCCGAGCAGGAGGTCATCCGAAGGTACTTCATCGCTCAATGCGATTATAAAAAGGGGAAGATCAGCGAGGATTCCCTGCTGCGGTCCAAGCTTCTGATGGACGACCTGAAGCTGAAGGTAGAGGACCGTTCCGTCGTAAAGCCTGCGTGGGATTATGCGGAATACAAGCGCAGCCTGGATAAGAGATACGAGAACGTGGTGGTCATGGCCATTGAAATGCCTGACGGCTCCTTTGTTACAGGCAGAAGCTCCAGGAGAATGGTCGCCGCCGCTGCAGCCGTCCTCAACGCCATCAAAAAGCTCAGCGGGCTATCCGACGATATTTTTCTGCTTTCCCCGGTCGTCCTGGAAACCCTCCAGCACCTGAAAACAGATATTCTTCACACAGAAAAGTCGAGCCTGAACGTGGAAGAGATCCTGAGCGCCCTGACGATTTCCGCCACCACCAACCCCTCCGCCCAGGTAGCGGTGGAAAAGCTGCTGCTCCTTGACCGCTGCAAAGCTCACTGCACCGCCATTCTCAGCGACCGCGACGAGCAGACCCTGCGGGATCTGGGGCTGGATGTGACCTGCGACCCGGAATATCTCACCACAAACTTATATTTCAACTAGCGAAAACAGCGAAAACGCCAATATAAAAGGGGGGTGTCGCACTAAAACAAAAATTAGTGCGACAGCCCCCTTTCTTTTTATTATATTACAGACCCATTTCTTCCTTGACCTGTTTAAAGCAATCCACGGCGAAATCCAAATCCTCTTTGCTGTGGCTCGCGGATACCTGGGTTCTGATCCTCGCTCTTCCCTCGGGTACGACAGGATATGAAAAGCCTATCACATACACCCCTTTTTCCAGCATCCGTCCGGCAAACTCCGCCGCCACCTTGCTGTCGTACAGCATGATAGGCACGATGGGATGAACGCCGGGCAGCACGTTAAAGCCCGTCTTTGCGATCTCTTCTCTGAAATACCGCGTATTCTCGTGAAGCTTATCCCTGTACTGGGTTGAGCTGCTCAGCATATTTAAGGTCTGCAGGGCTGCCGCGGCAATAGATGGAGCCAGCGTATTGGAAAAGAGATATGGCCGGCTTCTCTGCCTGAGGAGCTCAACGATCTTCTTGTTACTGCTGGTATAGCCGCCGGAAGCGCCGCCCAAGGCCTTGCCAAGGGTGCCGGTGATGATGTCCACACGGCCCATAACGCCGCAATACTCCGGAGTGCCCCGGCCTTTCTCCCCCATAAAGCCCACGGCATGGCTGTCGTCCACCATAACCAGTGCGTCGTATTCATCCGCCAGGTCGCAGATGCCGGTTAAATTGGCGATATATCCGTCCATAGAGAAGACGCCGTCGGTGGCGATCAGTTTGATTCTGGCGTTTTTCGAGGCCTCCAGCTTCGCCCTTAAATCCTCCATATCGTTATTCTTATACCTTAAGCGCCCGGCTCTGGACAGGCGGATTCCGTCGATAATGCTGGCATGGTTCAATTCGTCACTGATGATGACGTCCTCTTCCCCCAGAAGGGTTTCAAACAAGCCTCCGTTGGCGTCGAAGCAGGAGGAATAAAGTATGGTATCCTCCATCCCTAAAAAGCTGCTGATAGCGTCCTCCAACTCTTTATGAACCCCTTGGGTGCCGCAGATAAAGCGCACGGAGGAAAGTCCGAAGCCCCACCGGTCAAAGCTCTTTTTCGCCGCTTCGATCAACTGCGGATTATCCGCCAATCCCAGGTAATTGTTGGCGCACATGTTTAAGACCTGCGCCTTGCCGGTGGTGTCTATCCGGCTGCTCTGCGGGGAAAGTATGATCCGTTCTTCCTTATACGTGCCCGCTTCTCTGATGGCTTCCAGCTCCTTGCTGATATAATTGACAGCTGTTTTCATTTGATCTCCCCCCGTCTAAATATTCGTCCAATCCAGTACGACCTTGCCCGACATGCCGGAATTCATCGCTTCAAACCCTTTTTCGAAGTCCCGGAAGTCAAACCGGTGGGTAATTACGCCGGAGATGTCCAGGCCGCTCTGCAGCATGGTGGTCATCTTATACCAGGTTTCAAACATTTCCCGTCCGTAAATCCCCTTTATGGTCAGGCAGCCGAACACTACCTGGTCCCAGTCGATTATCGTGCCCGGTTCCTGAATGCCTAACAGCGCGATCTTCCCGCCATGATGCATATTGGTAACCATCCCTTCAAGGGCCTTCGAATTGCCGGACATTTCCAGACCCACGTCAAAGCCCTCTTTCATCCCCAGCTGTTTGATCACATCAGTCAAATTTTCTTTCGCTATATTTACGACTCTGGTCGCGCCCATCTTTTTCGCCAGATCCAACCGGTATTCGTTCATATCGGTCACCACCACGTGGCGGGCGCCGACATGCCTGCAAATGGCCGCGGCCATGACCCCGATGGGTCCGGCTCCCGTGATCAGCACATCCTCCCCGATCAGATCAAAGGATAACGCTGTGTGCACCGCATTTCCCAGCGGATCAAAGCATGAAACGATATCATCCGGGATATCAGGACTGCAGCGCCAGACATTTGTGGCCGGTATCGCCAGATATTCCGCAAACGCCCCGTCCCTGTTCACGCCCACTCCCTGAGTGAATTTGCACAGGTGCCTTTTTCCGGCCAGACAGTTTCGGCAGGCTCCGCATACCAGATGGCCTTCCCCGGAGACTCTCTCTCCGACCATAAAGCCTTTTACGTTTGTGCCAACCTCTGCAATCTCGCCCACAAATTCATGCCCGATGGTGATTGGCACCGGAATGGTTTTCTGTGCCCAGGAATTCCAATTGTAAATATGTACATCTGTCCCGCAAATCGAGGTCTTTTTGATCTTAATCAATACGTCATTGATTCCTATTTCCGGAACGGGTGCCTTTTCCAGCCATAAGCCTCTCTCTGCTTTTCTTTTTACCAGTGCATACATTTCTTTCTTTTCCATATATCCAGCACTTCCTTTCCTCCATATGCTACTACATAATCGTCAAACTTTCAATCCTTCGTTGATACAAGAAATGCAATATGCAAAAAACTCTGCACTACACGCACTAAGGCCTGTCCTTCAATGCTTTCCGGCTGCGCACTACACGCCAAGATAAGAGAGAATGACGCGAATCTGCATCTCGATTCCGATGTCCAGGGAATCCTCATCGATGCGGAAATCCCGGCTGTGCTGCGCCGCCGTGGAAGCTTTTTGTTCGTTTCCGGTACCGATGAGATAGTAAATGCCGGGAATTCCCTCGCGGAAGAACTCCGCGATGGATATCGCATGGTAGCGGCAGGCCGCGCATACGGCGGTTACGAGCTCCCGGAAGCGGGCGTGAACCGCCTTTTCATTGGGGTGCAGGCAGCGGATGGAATCTTCCATTGTCAGTTCGCTGGGAATGATGTTCATATAGTCGCCGGAATGGATCGAGCCTACCGTGATGAGTGTCGGCTCGCTGAGGGTGCTGTATTCCATGGTCTGCATGGAATTGATCGCCTCCAGTTTACAAGGAACTACTTTTTATGCACCATTCTATTCCACAATATACTGTTTCAGATAGAAGAAGCTGGCAATCTGCTGTATTTATTTTAAAAGAATTGCTTATACTTATCGCCAATATAGCAGAGAATAGAATCTGCTGCTTCTGTAATATTTTTAACGTTTTCTACACAAATGGAGATATGCCCTTTTTTTAACGACCTTATCACTTGAAAAAAGTTCCCATATGCTATTATGACATGTCTTAATCCACCACAGTCAATATCTCCCCGTTGTTTACCTAAAAGCAAGATACAAGGATTTACAATTTGTTCTTCATAAAAGTCACTATCGCTTGATGACGAATTACAAATATTGTCCCTTTGCTGTTTTATGATTTCATCTTCCCATCTTATTGCAACATATCGAATGTTCTTATCATACTCAAACAAGTCTTGAATAATTAGATTTCTGTTTTCCATAAGATTCCTCCATTTAAATAAAAACCCGCTACTGGTGAACTTGCACAATAAATCATAAACCACATGATAAGGCCGCCCATCAGGTATGCAAAGATGGCTCCGCCAGGTCCGGCGATATGCATTACATTCGGGGTCTTAAGTCTTAAGGTCACTTCAATGCTGCACGGCTTGCAGGCCTGGTTGATTTCCAGATCGCTCTGAACGGCGATTATTCGTCGCCGACGACCACCTCTCCCATGGCGTTTACTCCCATTACCTTTTCTTTGTTTTCGCGAAGCGTTTTTATATAAAGGAGCGTCTCCTTATCAAATTTCTCACCCGGGCATACCAGGGGAATTCCCGGCGGATAAGGAATGATGCTGGAAGCGCAGATTAAACCCTCAGCGTCCAGAAGTGGAACTCTGATTTTATTTTTCGGTATTTCATAGATTGTCGACCTCTTGAAGGCCAGTAAATGTTTATTATCGTTTTCTTTTTTGCCGGGCTCTTTTTCACCGAAACCGTTTTTACGGCGGTTTTCACTGATTTCCCGCAGCGCCCCTACAAGCCGTTCCATATCCGTCCTGGTATTTCCGATTCCCGTCATGCACATGACCAGATCCCCGGTGTAGAGCTCAATAAATATTCCGTATTCGAGCAGCATATTTTCCAATTCATCTCCAGTGATCCCAAGCTTGCCTAAACTGAAATTGAGCTTGGTCCAGTCCATGCCCGGCACCTTTCCGATAAATTCCAGGTCCTGAATTTTCCCTGCTTCTTCGTAAAAGTAATCCAGGTTATCGGCCCATTCCTTCATCAGCAGAGGTCCGTGATCTTTCAGGATTCCCGCGTTGATGTCCAGGGAGGCCATCAGCAGATAGGACGGGCTTGTGCTCTCAACGCATTGAAGCTTATCCTCGATGGCATATGAAGATACCCTGTCGGAATTAAGGTTGAGAACCGCGCTTTGGGTATAGGAAGCCAGCGTTTTATGAATGCTGTTGATAACGATATCCGCCCCGGATTCCTCCGCCGATTTTGGCAAGCCCCGTACGCCGAACTTGCTGAACATCTTCAGATGTGCGCCGTGGGCCTGATCGACGATCAGGATCTTGTCGTACCTGTGAACGATTTCGGCGATGGCTTCAATATCGGAACAAATGCCGTAGTAGTTCGGGCTTGGCAGGATCACCGCTTCAGCGTCGGGATTGTCTTCCAGCAGTTTTTCGATCTCTCCGGGGGGAATCGCTCCCGAAATCCCATACTCCTGAATCAGCTCAGGATAAGCGTAAAGGGGCTGGATGTCGGCAAGGGTCAGGGCGTTGAATACCGACTTGTGGCAATTTCTGGCCATAATCAGCTTTTTCCCCTTTGGAACAGATGCCAGAATCGCCGCGAGAATCCCGCCGCTGGTACCGTTAACCAGCAGATAGGATCTGTTCGAATCGTAGAGTCCGGCATATGCATCCTGGGCTTCTTTCAGAATGCCCTCGGTCTGAAACAGGTTATCCGCCCCGATAATTTCGGTGACGTCGCAGTCCATATAATTTTCCAGAAACTCATTGAAACCAAATCTCTTATAGATCGCCGAGCCTTTGTGGCCGGGCATGTGAAATGAAACCGGATTCCCCTTGGCGTGGCTGATTAAGAAGTCCTGTACGGGTGTCTTCATGCTCATGATTAATGTTTACCTCCTGAAAGTATCACTATCTCCTCTATCTTTTTTAAACTCATTCGTAATATGTAATATAAACTTGCATGTTCTGTGCCAATCATATTTGCATAACAAAAAGTGGCTTTTCGCCGCGTTTGTGCGACGGAATTTCTTGAGATTTGAACTTTTTAACAGAAAAGATCGGCAGAAAATTTTGCACCCCGCAAAATTTTCTGCCCCCTTGAGTCAAGTATTCCATCCTTCTTTGGGCGTTCAAAAAAAAGAGAAACCCCCGCTTCGCGAGGGGTTCAGACTGTAGACAAAGTAGCAGATGCAAATGCCAACTGCTGCTTTTTCTTTTAT
>DLFX01000078.1:0-532 GCA_002482405.1 Firmicutes bacterium UBA7709
GGCTCCTAGCGGAGCGAAAAAATCTCTCGACGCTTTGGACGCGTTCATATTTTCCATTAGTATGAAATGCAGTGCATCGAGGCTTGAAGCAAATGACCGTCGGTACGGCGGACATTCAATATTCTGTGGCTTATCAATGCGACATTTTGGGCGATCTCTCATGATAAGAATGCGGACATATGATATACTCTCCTCAAAGGAGCGTGATATCCTATGGAAGGTATCGTTGAAATCATTCTGGATGTTGCCGAAGCGCTTCTTGAAGCGGCTACGGACAAAATGGGGAGCAAACATGGCAGAGTGAAAGCGGTTCTTTGCTTAGTCGGAAGCCTTATAGTCCTGTNNGTGTTCTTGGCGTATTGGGAGCGCACTGGTTTGCAAATGGCAATATCGTCTTGGGCATTCTGATGTTCGTTGTGGACATACTGATCCTGGGCGCGTTTGTGGCCGCGGTCTTTCGAAAGAAAAGATAAAAAAGTGCGAGGATGGAAGTCGGCATGATTGATCTTGTGTTTAGCGATAGCACGGCGGG
>DLFX01000078.1:537-3161 GCA_002482405.1 Firmicutes bacterium UBA7709
ACCGCGATCATCGGCGCGTTCGCGATCATCGGAGGAACTCCTGAAGAGCGGGAGGAGGCTATAAAGCCGCGCGTCTGGTCCGGCGCGGCCATGGAAGGCAGCTCGAAAGATGTCTTTCCGCTGACGCTTGCGCTCGATGTGGGCGATCTTTCCGACATGGATGATTCTATGACAAGCCGGATCCGCGTACTCGAACANNAACGCTTCATCAGTCCAATCAGAGAACATTTGCAAGGCTGAGAAACGCTGCGATTACGCTGGAACCGGTCCGCATGTGGGTCTCTATGAGCGACCCAGCCGAGGTATGCGGCCTTTACTACATATGCCACTTCATGCGGGCTTCGAAATTGCCTTTGTCGGTGGTTCGAATCCCTCGTGAAAAGGAAAAAGGTAACGCAGTGGTTTCCTACCGTAGCACGGGGGAGATTCCGCCCGAAGAATTCGGTACGCTTGCAGCCAACGAAGAAGCGCTAAGCCATATCCAGCGGGATGCGTATGCGGCAGCGTGGCAGCGCCTTGTCCGGGAAAACGCGCCATTGCGTGCCGTCGTCAACGGAGAGTTGATGGGCGTGCCAACCGAATTCTATGACTTCGCAATACGCAGCAACATTCCACGGGGTGATGCTGTGATTGCTAGGATTCTGGGCAAGACTTTAACGTCTATGCCCGGGGTTGGCGACCGTTGGCTCTTCCTCCGGCTTCAATCCATGATACAGTCGGGAGAGTTAGCCGTTGTGTCAGAGCCAACGGGAGATCATCCATATTCCGGCGTGATAAGAAAACACCCAATGGAAAGATAACTCGCAAATGATTCAGCCGTGGTCAAAGGAGAGAACTGATTATGCCCGCATGACCACTTCTTCCGATCTGGCGAAGCGCTGTTTTTTGCCACCGACAATTTTAATACAATCAATCCGGGGCCAATTGCAGTTCATGAATCAGTTCGCCCATGAGTTGTTTTACGGACACGATTTTTTCAATCTTATCAACATTGCTGCCGACAAAGACCAATCCATCGTCAATTTTTCCTTTTACCGCATTGATAAGCGCGGTTGATATACAATAGGGCGCCACTTTCGGATTACAGCCTTGCAGGCACCTGAAACATTCCTTGATTTCTTTGCCGTGCGCAGCTAAGTTCTTAATGAAATTATTGTTCAGCGCTCGTCCAGGCATGCCAACCGGGCTTTTGATAATAATTATATCGTCCTTTTGCGCTTCTACATATGCTTCTTTGTACTTTGTATCGGCATCACATTCATTGGTGGCCACAAAACGCGTTGCCATCTGCACACCGCTTGCGCCGGCTNNATCCTCGCCAGTATAAATGCCGCCTGCCGAAACGATAGGGATGCTTGACTTGAACTTATCTTGAAACGGGTTTACCGTATCAATGACCGCCTTAACAATATCCCGAATGGAAGGCATGCTTGAAGCGCACAATACCTCCTCGGAGAACCCAAGATGACCGCCTGCCTCAGGGCCTTCGACGATAACCATATCGGCCGTCCTGCCATAATGCTTATCCCAGTATTGCAATATGAACCTGGCCGCTTTCGCAGAGGAAACAATGGGGGAGATTCGGGTCTTAGAACCCTTCACAAACTCAGGCAATTTCAACGGTAACCCTGCTCCTGAGATTATTAAATCAATGCCTTCCTGCACCGCAGCACAAGCCATCTCGCTATAGTGATTCATCGCAACCATCAAATTAATTCCAAGTATTCCTTTGGGTGTCAATTGCCTGGCTTTTGCTATTTGGTTTTTCAAAGCACGCAGATTGGCCCTTAACGTATCGCCTTTAAAGTCAGGCTCGTCGTATCCCATATTGACCCCGGAAATAACGCCCACTCCGCCTTCGTTTGCCACAGCGGCTGCCAGCATAGGGCCGGACACCCCGATCCCCATAGCACCTTGAATAATCGGAATCTCCGCCACCAAACCACCAATATTGAGACTAGGAATCCTCAATTTATCCACCTCATAAAATCGTATTGTTCAGCACCTTTTCCAGTCGCCATTATAGCACAGATTTTAGCCCGGCATAAGTCCTTTCTCTCTGCGCTGGAATAATGTGTGGCAAACAGCAGGTGAGCCGGTGGCTGAGGTCGCGGCGGCAATGGCGGACGGAGAGGACGTCAAGGTTGAGGTCATTGAGGACGAAGGCGAAGGGCAGAGTCCATATCAACAATGAGGAGCGATCTAACGCAACCGACGTGCGGAATAGGAAAAACCCGCTGGACTTCATATCCAGCAGGTTTCAGATCATTGACAGGCAATCCTGCCCGATTATACTAAACCTACCAAGACGAGACGATCACCCAATACCAGGGTCGTTTGGATCAACAGTTNNAGTTTGGATCGCGAGGATAGCTCCATCCTTTGCAGAGATGCACACATAATGGAGCTGCATGTCCGTAATCGGATCCACATAGTGGACGCTCCAATAAGGGTACGGCATGTCTCCTATGCCGGATATCCTGAAACTGAAATGTACTTCTAGTTTTTCGAGGGATTCTTTATCTGCGTCTCCACGTGCCACTAGAGCTTCATTGGCAAGCGCCAGCGCTTCTTCTTGCAGCAGATCTTCCGAACTTGGTAAACCCCATTGCGGAACGTTGTGA
>DLFX01000078.1:3174-3347 GCA_002482405.1 Firmicutes bacterium UBA7709
TGAGTTCATAAAGTCTCCCGCTTTTGGGAATTAAGCCGTTCTCTACATCCTGCCAAGTTCCCCCAAAGTTGCTTGAGGTTCCTGAAAGAATCGTCCCATCGCCGCTAAGTTCTACCATGAACAATTGCGTGAACGTATCTACTTCACAAAAATACACTCTCCAGATCGGTAGG
>DLFX01000078.1:3372-3541 GCA_002482405.1 Firmicutes bacterium UBA7709
GAAATACGAGTAGTATGTGTCAAGTATATCAATCTTCTCAACCGGGATGTTGTGCTTGTCAGAAATGTATTCGATTGCCGCTCCGCGTATTTCTTCGACAGTATGCTTAGAATCATCGGGCAGCATGTAAATACGGTCATATGGTGTAAACAACTGATGGCGTGTCAAT
>DLFX01000078.1:3561-4685 GCA_002482405.1 Firmicutes bacterium UBA7709
GGAATCGCCCCATATATTCTGAAGTATCCGGGGGATAAACCCTGAGTAAATCCCCGGAAAAGCATCCTTCAATGCGTCTCTGAGCTCCTCCTTGCCATAGGATGAAGTGTCTTGGAAGATCTCTTTGGACAACATTCCTTCCTTCCTCAGGATAGATATTGCCTTTTCGTACCCTTCCTTGGGCCAATCATCGAAAGGGTCCTTCGCTGCCACATCTCCTATGGGGTAAGCGTCATATATCGAGGCGACTTCCTCAATGGCCGAATGAATCTTATTGGCCGGCATGGAAGAGTCCCCGGTTTCCAGCAATTGGGTCATTTCTGTACCCTGCCCGATAGCCGACGTACAAAGAACCGGAAGAAGCGATGCAACGCATAGCACAATGCAGATTGTTGCGAAGCGCCCTTTCTTTTTCCAATTGGCAATCAGGGTAATCCTCTCTTTCATGGCCCGCTTGCTGCTTTGCATTGCGGTGGTTGTTTGCAATAGGGATCGCGTGGAAGGTGTTTTGCGCAGGAGTGCGATCAGGCTCATGCCATACTGCTGGCGATCTTCCAAGGACNNCTAATGATCACCGCTTCGTCGCAGGCCGTTTCGCAATCCTCACGGCTGTAATGTGCCGCCAACCAGACCAACGGATTCCACCACCAAAGGCACAGTAATACGCTTCGTAATGCCGTCCATAGATGGTCATGCCGCCGATAGTGCATCATTTCGTGACACAGCACCATGTCAAGCAGCACTTTTGACTTTACAACCTCGGCCGTGATGGCAATGCTCGGACGCAGCAGCCCAATAAGGCAGGGTGAAGGAAACGATTCAGCCAGCAAAACCGGTACTTTGCTATCCATAGGGATTCGTTCAGTTCCCCGAAGCCTTTGTGCGATGCGCATGTTGTTTGTGACCATCATTGCCAGGGCTGCAAGGCTGCCCAAGCCCCAGATAGCCATACCGACAGATGACAGAAGCTTTATCCAATTGAGCGGAACGGATTTCATCGCATTCAACCCGTCCATGCTCGGGGCGGTGGCCTGCAGCGTCTCGCTGGCAGTTGCAAGGGCAGCAGTTGAGGCAGGTAACATATTGATCCCGGTCAATGCCTGCACCATGCCGCTGTTGCCTGC
>DLFX01000079.1:0-1542 GCA_002482405.1 Firmicutes bacterium UBA7709
GCTTGCCGCGCCCTCGGAAGGCAACTGGAAGGACGCTTACAAGGGCGCGTCCCAGGATATCTTCTTTACCGCGAAGCTCGACAAAGCGGAAGGTTTTATCAAAAAGATGCACGAAGCTGCAAACGACCTTGGGTATCCGGTGAACGATATCGGAATATATATTCAGCCGCAGCATATGGGTTCCTCTTATCACTGCGAGTTCACTCTTCCATATGATCCCGCCTGCAGCAGGGAACGGGAGCTGGTAAGGAAACTCTATGAAAAAGCGAGCATTGAGATGCTGAAGCTGGACGCGTACTATTCCAGACCGTATGGAATGTGGGCGAAACTGCAGCTCAATAAGGACGCGCAGTCCTATACCGCGCTCAAGAAAATCAAAAATATCTTCGATCCGAACGGAATCATGAATCCCGGAAAGATTTCACTGTAAGACCAGAAAGGAGAAATGAAAATGGCATTACAAGACTATAGGCCGATGATGGAGCGCTGCAGCAACTGCCTCGGATGCAAGTGGATCCCATTTGATAAAATAAAGAATCAGCGGTTTGCGGAAAATTGCCCCAGCAGTAAGTTTTTCAATTTCAATACATATTCAGCAAGGGGGCGCTTCCAGTTAGGCCAGGTGCTGCTGGATGAAAAGTCGGATTATACCGAACAGGCGGTGGAAGCCATCTATAACTGCACCTCCTGCGGGCTTTGCGACGTTTCCTGCAAAATCACCAGATATAATCTGGAACCGCTGGAGCATAACATCGCCCTGAAGGAAAGCGCGACGGAAAAGGGAAAGGCCTATCCAGTGCAGAACGAGATCGCCAAACAGTTGAAGGCTGAAAAAACGATGATACTCGGGGCAAAGAAAGCCGGCCGCCTCGACTGGTGCAAGGATCTGAAGCTGAAGGACCTGATGAAGGAAACTGCGGAATACGCCTTCTTTCCGGGCTGCAAGTTCAGTTACGACGCCGCGCTGCAGGAGAGTGCCGTCAATGCGGTAAAATTGCTGCAGTCCGCGGGAGTGGACCTCGGCATCATGGGCGAAGCCGACATGTGCTGCGCCGGACGGGCCCAGCAGATGGGATTTGAAAAGGATTTTGAAAAACAGGCGAAAGCAAACATCAAGGCATTTGAAAAAGCCAAGGTCAAGACCATCGTGACCCCATGCTCCGACTGCTATTACACGTTTAAGAGGCTGTACGCGAGGCTCGGCATGGAGATCGAAGTGCTTCATACGGTAGAGCTCATCGCGCGCCTGATCGAAGAAGGCAAGCTGGAATTCAAAAAAGAGGTTCCCATGACCGTCACGTATCACGACCCATGCCATCTTGGAAGGCTGGGCGAGCCTTATGTCCCCTGGGAAGGGAAGGAGAAGAAAATTCTGAAAGCGGTTCACACCTGGGAGCCCAGGCGTCCGAGGTACAACGGGATCCAAGGGATTTACGACGCTCCGAGAAAGATATTGGAGAGCATACCGGGAATCAAGCTTGTTGAGATGGACCGGATCAGAGAATACTCCTGGTGCTGCGGCGCGGGAGGCGTGTGCAACGA
>DLFX01000079.1:1565-2323 GCA_002482405.1 Firmicutes bacterium UBA7709
ACAGGAGCCGACGCCCTCGTAACGGCATGTCCGTGGTGTGAAAGCAATCTGGGTAAGGCAACCGACGAAAACGGAAACCCGATCAACGTTTATGATATCATTGATCTGGTCATCCAGGCAGTGTAAAGGAGGAATCGTGATGGCATTATCAAAGGAAATTTATCAGGCCCTTGAGAGCATTGTCGGAAAACGGAATATCTCTCAGGACCCGGCGGTAACGCAGACATACCGCTGCATTACTTCACAGTCTTCCGCCCATTATGGCCCTTACGACCATTGGACTCCCTGTCCCCAGGCGGTGCTGCTGCCCGGAAGCACGGAAGAAGTACAGCAGATCATCAAAATCTGCAACAAATACGATATCCATTTCAAAGCCGCGTCCACCTTCTGGGCGTCAATGGGCTTTATCAGCAGTGATAACTCCATCCAGATCGATATGAAGCGGATGGCGAAGATAGAAATTGATCCGAAGAATATGATCGCGGTGGTGGAGCCTTACGCCATCGGCGCCGTAGTCCAGGCAGAGGCCATGAAACACGGATTGAACGTCAATATGGCGGGAGTAGGCTGCAGCAGTTCCACGCTGGCGGGAACCTCCGGATGGGTAGGCTTCGGACCGAGCTCCCTGTTCATGGGGAACGCGTCTGAGAACATGCTGGGCGCCGAATGGGTGCTGCCTGACGGGGAGATCATCAGGACCGGCTCATTGGGGGCGGGCGCCGGATGGTTCTGCGGGGAAGGCCCGGGACCGAGCGTGC
>DLFX01000079.1:2356-3295 GCA_002482405.1 Firmicutes bacterium UBA7709
TGGGAGTATGTACCAGGGTCGCCGTAAGGCTCCATCCCTGGGTGGGCCCCAAGTTTCTTCCCACCAGGGGAGACGCTCCCGCCTACAAGCTGGACGGGGTGGAGAACATCAAATGCTATACGCTGTGCTTCCCCGATTGGGATGCCTATGCGAAGTGTTTCCAGCTCCTTCACGAAGCGGATATCGTCTATCTGGGACACCGACAGTTCAACATGTTCGGAAGGGATATCAAGACGGCGATGATCAAGATCCTCACCGATCCCGAAAAGCAGTTCTGCGATATTCCGGAACTGATGGCGGACCCGAAGCTCAAGGCGATAAACGACGATATGAAGATCGATTTCCAGGTCATCCTCGATGGATTTTCTCCGGCGGACCTTGAATACAAGGAAGCTGCTCTGGATGAGATCCTGAAAATGACGGGAGGCTGGAAATCCGAGTTCATGAATGACAGGGACATCAACGATTGGGTGAAGCTGTACCTGCTCCGCCTTGGACACAAGAATCTGAACTATACACTCTGCGTGTCCTATGAAGGAAACTTCGGCATGTCTCCCAACGTGTTCGTAACAGCGCCATTGATGGAGGAGGCCTCTGCCCTCAAAGACCGCATTACCAAGGCCAGCAGCGGCATAGCCGATACCGGGGGAGACTCGGATATGGGAAGCATCTCTGTGGTCGGAGGCGGCGGCATGACGGGCTGGGAATTCTTCGTCTTCTTTGACGCCTATGATAAAAAGTCCATCACCGAGGCGAGAGAGCTCATCGATGAGACTCAGAAATGGATGTTTGAAAAGGGACTTGGCGTCGATATGGGACGCTGGAACGCTGACGCGAGAAGGCCTGACGCTTATGACTATACACAGGAGGAGCACGACGAAATGTTCAAGAAGCTTCCCCAGCCCCTTGTTCCCGAATATCAGTGGAAGGTAAGAGAGA
>DLFX01000250.1:0-3541 GCA_002482405.1 Firmicutes bacterium UBA7709
TGCGGGAATTTATTGAAGCGCACCCGAACGCAGCGTTTGACATGATGACGCCCGGCGGTTATGTGTACCTGACGCCGGAAACTGCACAGCTTCTGCTCTCCGGGCAGAGTGTGAAAGGAAACCCCGGCAGCTCCGAATTTGCCAGAGATGTCCCTGCGGAGGAACTGCTGGAGCAGGAAATCTGCACCGCTGATTTCAGCAAGGGCGCGTGGAGTGTGTTAAGTGACCACAACCCGGAACCGAGACTGGAGCAGGGACCCTTTGAGCAGGGGGTGACCATGTGCTGAGAAAAATCCTGAGCAACAAGCGGGGCGAGGGCTACATGGATGTAGCCGTGCTGGTGCTGTGCGCCATGCTGGTCATTGCCCTTGCCGTGAAGGTGTTCCCCGTCTACATCCAAAAGCAGCAGCTTGACACCTTTGCCACCGAGCTTATCCGGGAGGCCGAAATTGCCGGACAGGTCGGCAGCGAAACCAGCCGCCGGGAACAGTTTCTGAGAGAAAAGACCGGACTAATTCCCACAGTGACATGGTCCAAAACCGGCAGAATTCAGCTCAATGAGGAAGTCACGGTGACAGTCACCTACCAAACCAACATCGGACTGTTTGGCGGATTCGGCTCCTTCCCGATTACACTCAAGTCTGATGCCGCGGGAAAATCAGAAGTCTATTGGAAGTAGGTGATGAGATGGAAAAAATCAAGCGTATCCTCAAGGACAAAAGTGGCTCAGGCTTTCCCCTCATCATCGCCGTCACCCTGTCACTGGTGATTGTCTTCACCGGCATTTCGGAATATTTCCGGCTTATGATCGTGGCGCAGGGTGTGCGGGATGCGGTGCAGACCGCCGTTATTTCCACCGTCAATGACAATTATGACGATGTGTACCACGGCGTGCGGGAGGGTTATTCGGGAGCCTACCAGCCCATTGCCGAGAATTTTGAGGAAAGCCTCGATTACGGCGATATTTATGACAGGCTGGACGGTGTACTCGGACTTTCCTACAGCGGAGGCTATCATGAAAAACGCACTTCGGACGGCAAGCTGGAATTTAAAGTGTGGAATCTGGAGGTGGATATCCGAAACGCTCCCTTTGCGTCAGGTGACCAAGCCTCGGCACGCTTTGAGGCTGACAGCACCATCATGCTGGAGGTCCCCGTATCCTTTGGAGGAAAACTGCTGCCACCCATGCGCATCAAAGTCAAGACCAGCGCCGGATACACACCGAGGTTTTGACTGGTTTCAAAAACTTTTCTATAATAAGGATAGACTTTTTGAAAAGTTCGTGGTAGGGTGTGACTTAACAGGAACCTATCAAAATTTAACAAATAGGAGGACACTCTTATGAAAAATATGAATGCCAAAACGAAGAAATGGCTGGCCGTAACCGGATGCCTCGCCCTCTGTGCGGTGCTGGTGGTGCTGATCGGACAGCAGTTCATAACTCCAAAGCCGGTGGACAATCCGCTTCCGCCCCAAAGCTCCGAGGTGAGCAATGTGACGGTAGACCCGAAGGTACCGGACGGCACAGAGAAAGAAAAAGACATCACCGTAACCCCGCCTGATACCAGCCAACCGACAAACATCGACAACGGCGCGGTTTCCAGCGGCACGGAACAGACCATCCAGGGCGATGCATCCAAGCCAGAATATACCGAGGAACAGCTCAAAGACCCTACGCAGAAACCTAACGGAGAAAAGGTCACGGAGCAGGATAAGCCTGTCGACCATGATAAGGTGGAAAAGCCTAAAGATACCCCGAAAAACGACAGTCAGCCGCAGGGCGGCGAAACCAAAGACGGTAAGATTTATGTACCGGGTTTCGGGTGGATTACCGATAATGGCGGTGGCGGTCAGGGTACTGTTGGCGAAAGTGATGGTGACATCAATAAACAGGTCGGCAACATGGATTAAACAATATATTCGCATAAAGGTACGGTTGAAATATACCGTGCCTTTTTATTTTGCAAAAAAAGGAGGCCACAATGAAGAAATTATTCAAAAGTGTAGCCACTCTCATTCTGCTCCTTTGTCTCTTTTGTCCTTTAACCGCATTGGCTGATACAGGGGGCAGCGGTAATATTGATGGAGGCGGCGGTGGCATGGGAAGCGGAACCAGCACCAACACATGGAGCGGTGGAAATGAAGGTGTACGCATTACTGTGGTTCGGGCAAGTGATCATGCGGTTGTAACAACACCTATTGATTTAACAAATAAATCTCCCAATAATATTCAAATCCATTTTGGAAAAGTGAGCAAGCTGCAATATAGCGCTGGCAGTGGGCTGACACCGGTAACAAGCAAATATCAATATATTAATCCGCCACAGTCCATGCCCCGTATTATCAGTACCAACGGAAACAACAATATTGCCGCCATCAAGAAATATTTTTGCTCAGAATACATCGTGCAAATGATTGCCAATCACACAGGCATGAATTACGATGTTCTAATCGGCGGTGAATATAAAATCCTCTTGGAACCCATTGCCTACTACAAATTTGAGGGTGTCATGATTGCCACCACCGCTACCGAAGCGGCACTCTATGATGAGCAGACAAGCGGTTTGCTAAGACGGCGTATGGTATCGCTCACCCACAAGAATCTGCCTCTCGCCATGTTTCTTGAGGTAGGCGACCTCGGCTATCCCGCATGGGGAGGCAGTAAAACCACCGCCGCATCCAATGCGGACATCAAGTCCAGCCTTGGGATTGGCATCGTTCGTTTCACGGAAAAGCCGGAGGAACCTCAGATTGACGCCTACGATTATGAGTACCGGGTAAACACCAATGTCATCACGGCGGTGAGGATCAGCGGAGGTCAGTCCGATCCCGACAGGCCCACCCGCATCAGCTTTAATATCGGTGGGCAAACCTACAGTGTGGGCAATGTTTACTATCCCGAAGGCGACAGTCAGCTTGCGTGGGTGAAATGGAAAACCCCCGGCACCGAACAGAACATGACAATCCAGGTGACGGTATCCGGTCCCGGTAGCACTGCCAAGACAACCCTCAATGTGAAAATCATTGACCTTGACAAGAACCTTCCCCCCAATCCCGTAGCCGATGACCGCAATGACACCTTCCGTGCCTCTGCCGTGCCAAGCCGAGCTGTGAAAAGCGCCGCAAGCTGGAGCATCTGGCGGCCGTGGTGGCAGGCGTATTGGGTGTGGCACAGCACCGGCGAGGACTCAGGATATTGGTGTGACCATGGGTGGTGGGAGTTCGACCTGGACCGTTACAGCGCCAGCTTGACCGCTGCCATGAGCATCAAGTGCGACAGCAATAACCCCACTGCCAGCGGCCGGACGATGAAATCGGGATATGGCATCAACCAGACCGTCACCGGAAGTATCAGCTCCAACCAAAGCTCGGCGGTCACCCAGCCGCAGAATTCGGTCAGCTACTTTCCGGAGTTTGGCTACGAAACCTACTGGCGGCTCCTGGAGCGTATGGGTTCGGGACGGTTTGAGTTCCAGAAAAACAACTACTCCACCTATAAAAACCGCACCCATTTCAGCCCGATCTGGATGCCGGACGGAGC
>DLFX01000250.1:3581-6750 GCA_002482405.1 Firmicutes bacterium UBA7709
AACCTTACAGACAGCCTGACCATAAGGGGCAACTTGTGGCAGGACTGGCATGTCGCTCCTAAAAAACCATAGCAGGGAGGATACATTGGCATATGAACGAATTGAGGCGCCAAAAGGCAGCCTATACCACTACACACAAAAAGACCGGATCGATACAATTTTGCAGGATGGGCGTATCCGGCGATTTGGAGATCGTGAGTGCTGGTTCTGCACCTCCCTCGCGGACACCCTGCGGCTTATGGAAATGACCGTCATGAAAGAAGGACATCCATACGTTGATACGCGGGGATTTTTACAGAGATACCCCGCTTTTGTACCGGAGGATTACGTCATCCTCAAGCTGGAGCAGCGCTACCAAAATGGGGAATGGGTACGGTGGAATCAGGAAATGCCTCCCGGCTGTCCGCCCGAAACACTTGCGGAGGCCGCGGAATTCAGTCTGCTGAAGAAAGGATTTCGGGGGGATTTGAAATTTCGTCAGAATCCTCAAGTGTTTGAGGTTGCCCCGCTTTTGGAAGAACAGGCTCCAGGCATGGATATGACAATGAAACTATAAAAACAGAAAAAGAACAAGGTCGCAGGAGCAATTCTGCGGCCTTTTCTCAACTTTGGAAAGGTGGTCATTATGAAAAAATTCAAGAAAACTGCTCTTGTTTTGACTCTTGCCATCATGGTAGCCATTGCATTTGGCACGACCGCATACGCAGCTCCGACCGGCGATGTGGCAGGAGCCATTGAGGGCACATGGAATGATGCCTCCGGTCAGATCAAGACCGTTGTCAACAATGTAGTATTCCCAGCCATCGACCTTATTCTGGCGGTGTTTTTCTTCGCCAAGCTGGGGATGGCGTACTTCGACTATCGGAAGCACGGACAATTTGAGTGGGCGGCGCCGGCAATCCTATTCGCCTGCTTGGTGTTTACCCTGACGGCCCCGCTCTACATTTGGACGATTTTGGGCATATAACAATCAAAGGCACTGTACTAAAACAAATAGTACAGTGCCTTAATTGCATAATTAGTTAGATTTTATTGGGTGGGTAAAATTAGGCCTTATTATCTCTATTGTTACTATGTGCAATTTCATATTCCAATATGGTACAGGCGTCTTGATAAATAGTATTGGGATCATTATCAACAAAGTTTTCTGCAATCGCTTGTTTGATGTTTGGCATGCGGGTTTTTGCAAATATGTCTTTGTTCATTTACGTCTATCTCCTGTCTGTAAATCCCTTTTCGGGTGCCCATTCGCATTGACCCTCTAAATCGTAATGGCAGTTACAGCAGTTATCACCATCACCAAGGGTTTTGCTGCGAACAAATCGATTGCCCATAAGGTTGGAGAAAAGATAATCCATACGGCAGATGCCGGGGAGTAAGCCATCCGCATCAAACTGATGAGCAAGCTTTTTTAATCCGCATTCTGTAATATCAATTTCGAAGCTGTTTTGATTAATCTCCCGGTATGTAATATGCCAGTCGTATGGATGCAGCTTTCCTTTTTCCTGCAAAGCAACATGGGTGGCTGCCTTTTTACGAAAGCCGTTTAGATAAGTTTTTCCCGTCGCTTTCAAGAAAGGACGAGGTATCGTGGTCACCATCTTTTCGTTCATGACCCAAATGTTTTCCGTGGCTTCTTCCCCAGTGAGTCCCAGCTTTAAAAAACTCTTATACCAAGCAATATAGCTCGGGCCAAACTCATAGTTGAACGAAAAAATACTGTTGCCTATATCCGGCACTTGGGGCAAGATTTTGGCAAAGGTTTTATCTGAAGTCGCTTTGAAGTCTTTCCAAAATTCTTTGCCGTACTTTTTGATAAGATAGCTCTTGCTTCGGCACATCGTTAAATTGTATATCAATTTCATCATAATACGTTCTCCTGTAAGGGCTTTTCAGCAATGCCTTCATACACATACCCTGTCAAAAATCGCGGATAAATTGGGGCATGGGTTATCTGCAGATTTACAATTTGCAAGCCGCTGTTTCGGATTTCGTCTTGGTACGTGCGTGTGATGTTACAACCATAGGCAAACTTGTTATAAAGCGGATTGAACAGTTGCTGCATCTTTTTGAAAAAAGCAGAATCGGCACTCCCGTGCTCTAAAAACAAAAACACTCCACCGGGCTTCAGAACCCTGTAAATCTCTTGGCAGACCTGCTCTAAGTCCTTCACACTGCACAAGCAAAAGGTTGAAATAACCGTATCAAAGGTGTTAGCGTCAAAAGGCAGTTTATCGGCACTTCCTGAAAACAACACAGCCTTTACGGCACTATCTCTCAGCCTTCTTGGGTAAGCGTCCACCGCAGTAATGTGCGTGATTTCAGTAGGATAAAGGGGAAGGTTGGTGCCTTCCCCAATTCCTATTTCAAGAATGTTGCCGTATGCGTGTTTCAGCAGTGCGGTACGCTTTTTCAAAATGGAATTTTTTCCAATATTCCATCGCATCAGCGTTGGAAAAGCAATATCTTGATACCAGCCCATAGGCTTACCTTCTGAGCAGCTTTTTTACAAGCTTCACAAGCTCATACCAGAACACGGCTACTGCTGCAATCCCAACGGCTTTCAAAAGCATGGGTACAGACAGCGGTGCCAGCTTCAAGAATGCATTCAGCGGAGAGTAAAGGATAATGCCCAGCATCGCAAGTGTTCCGAAGTTCACGGCCCACATTACCTTGTCTTTTGCAAGACGAATGATAGATTGCAGGGCGAAGTCATGATCAGAGCTGTTCACCTGCACCAAGAATAAGTTGGAAATCATAATAATGGAAAGCCCTATGGCGCGGGCAACCGATGCATTGTCTGCATTGCCGGAGAGCGTCACATAGTAAGCACCAAAGGATGCGGCAAAGATGACAAGACCCTGCAACACGCTTTTCGCCAGAATGTGCGCAGTCAAAAGCTTTTCCTTGGGGTCACGAGGTTTTCGTTCCATAATATCTGTTTCGGCAGGCTGGCGCTCCAGCACAATGGAGCAGGTGGGGTCAATCAGCAGCTCCAAAAGCACAACGTGCAGCGGCAGCAAAAGCAGTGCTGTCGGCGCAATGCCGAGGATAGGTGCAAGCAGGGAGGCAAATGCAATAGGGATGTGAATGGTGAACACATAGCCCACTGCCTTGCGGATATTATCATAAATTCGCCTGCCATCCTTGACTGTTTCCACAATGGTGG
>DLFX01000042.1 GCA_002482405.1 Firmicutes bacterium UBA7709
ATTTTCTGCTGGTATTCCGGATGCGAAATTCTTTGCTGACGCGCTTATCGTCCAGGATCGCGCAGATATAGACCAGCCCCACGGGCTTTTCCTCGGTTCCGCCCTCCGGACCTGCGATCCCCGTTACGGAAACGCAGAGCCTGCTTCCGGTGGCCTTCCTGACGCCCTCTGCCATTTCAATTGCGGTTTCCTCGCTTACGGCCCCAAATTGATCAAGGGTTTCCGCTTTTACGCCCAGCTCCTCCATCTTCGCCTTGTTGCTGTAAGTGACATAGCCGCGGTCGAATACGGATGAGATCCCGGAAACCTCCGTCATGGTCTGGGCAAAGAGTCCTCCGGTACAGGATTCGGCGCAGGAAAAGGAGATGTTCTGTTCCATCAGCTTCTTTCCCACCACCTGGTAAAATTCCACGTCGTCGTAGCTGTAGACGTACTGGCCCACCTTGCTGTTGACCTTTTCGATCATGTCGTCCACGGCAGCCTTCGCTTCTTCCAGGGTTCCGCGCTTGGACGTGATCCTCAGGCAGGCCTCACCCTCCTTGGCATAGGTGGCCAGGGTAGGATCGGTCTGGCCGTCGATCCATTGTTGAAGCGCTGTTTCCAGCATGGATTCGCCGATCCCGAAGGTCCGAAGCATTTTATAATAGATGACGCTTTCCGACTTTGCCTCAAGATAGGGTTTGACCTTTCGTTCGAACAGTCTCGTCATCTCCCGCGGCGGTCCCGGGAGACAGATGATGGTCTTTCCGTCCTCCTCCAGCGCGAAGCCCGANNCCACGGCTCGCGAGGGCAGATAAGCCTGTTTCTTATTGTTTTCCGTCATTACGCGATTGCTTCGTTTGAAATAATCCTCCAATCCCTTCAGAAGGTCTTCATGAAGAACAAGCTCGTCGTGAAGAACTTCCGCCGCGATTTCCTTTGTCAGGTCATCCTGAGTCGGTCCGAGGCCGCCTGTGGTGATGATCAGGTCGCAGTCGGTGAATGCCTGGCGGATCATTTCCCCAAGCCGTTTGGGATTATCTCCCACGGTGTAGTGATACATGACGTCGATGCCGAGATAATTCAACTGTTGTGACAAAAAAACGGAATTGGTATTGGTGATCTGTCCGAACAGCAGTTCTGTCCCGACGCTTAAAATAGCTGATTTCATATTTCTTTTACTCCTGCATTGAAAAAAATAATTTATTTTACATTGAAAAAACGCTTTTGTTCTTTATTACATATTCCGTACCGGAGACGATGGTCATGATGACGGATGCCCAGAGCATGACCGTTGCAAAAGGAAATCCTATGAGATAGAAAGGCCAGTTCTGCAGCAGCAGCGCGGGAACGGCGATCATCTGCAGGATGGTTTTGATCTTTCCGGACCAGCCGGCGGCGATGACGGTCCCCTGTGCGGCGGCGACTGTACGTAATCCTGTTATGGTAAACTCTCTGGCCAGGATGACGATTACCATCCAGCCAGGCACATTGCCCAGCTCAACCAGGCAGATCAGGGCGGAAATCACCAGCATTTTGTCAGCCAGCGGATCCATGATCTTTCCAAAATTCGTGACCAGATTATATTTTCTGGCGATATGTCCGTCCATAGCATCTGTGATAGAAGCCAGGATAAAAATCACGGCGGAAATATAATAGTGACCTGTCATAAGGACTATTATAAACACCGGAATCATTATTATTCTGAGCATAGTCAGTTTATTTGGCAGGTTCATTTAGTTTCCTCCATTCCTACTAGATCATAATCGAAGGCGTCCGTGATTCTGACGAACACCATGTCCCCCGGTTTACAAGGGCTGTCGGATGTAAAAATAACGGAATTGTCGATTTCGGGAGCGTCATATCTGCTTCTTCCGATGAAGCTTCCATCCCCGTCTACCTCCTCCACCAGCACCTCCAGCACCTTTCCTATCTTCTCCTCATTGGAAGCCAGCGAGATCTCAAGCTGCTTGGTCATCAGAATATCTTTTCTTCGTTTCTTGGTATCCTCCCTGACCTGGCCCGGCATCTTTGCCGCGGGAGTTCCCTCCTCTTTGGAGTAAGTAAATACCCCGAGCCGCTCGAATTTCTGGCTCTCAATGAAATCCTCAAGCTCTTCAAACTCCGCTTTGCCCTCTCCCGGAAAGCCAGTGATCAGTGTAGTCCGGATATGGATGTCCGGGATCGCCGTTCTCAGCCTCGATATGGTGTTCAGAATGGAAGCCTTGGTAGAACGGCGATTCATGGCCTTCAGGATCTTATCGCTGGCATGCTGGATCGGAATATCGATATAATGGCAGACCTTTTCTTCCCTGGCCATGACCTGAATCAGTTCGTCTGTGATGCGATCCTCATAGCAGTACATGAGCCGGACCCATTGAAAGCCGTCGATTTTACACAGCTCTTCCACCAATGACGCCAGCTTCAGCTCGCCGTACAGATCAAGACCATAGGCTGTAACGTCCTGAGCGATGAGAATGAGCTCTTTGCAGCCTGCGTCCGCAAGCTGCCGCGCTTCCGAAAGGATATCCTCCATCCGTCTGCTTCGAAAAGGTCCCCGAATGGATGGAATCACGCAATATGCGCATACGTTGTCGCAGCCCTCGGAAATTTTGACGGTGGCGCTGTAAACAGGCTCTGTCAGTCTGCGCCGTCCGGTTTCCATGATTCCCTTCTCATAAAGGCTCAGATATTTTTCCCTCTTTCCCGCCACATGGTTTTCCAGGATCTCCGGCAGGGACGGATAATCGTTTACGCCGAGGAAAATATCGACCTCGGGCATCTCTTTATAAAGCTCTTCTCCGTAGCGCTGGGAAAGGCAGCCGGAAACGATGAGAAGCCCTCCCTTCCTCTTGTATTCCGCCATGTCGAAGATCCGGCTGATGGATTCTTTTTTTGCATCGTTAATAAAGCCGCAGGTATTCACGATAATTCCATCGGCTTCATCGGGATTTTTTACGATCTTGTGGCCCGCGGATTCCAGAATGCCCGCGGCGGATTCAGAGTCGCTGGCGTTCTTTGCGCAGCCCAATGTTTCAATATATATATTCATTCACACCTCAAATGGCGCCATAGGTATTCTCTCGGAAGCCTGCCGCCTTTATATGCTGCGCATAAAGTCGGTAATAGGTTTCACGTCTTCCCATGAGAATACCTACGGCACTTAAATATTATTTATAACCTATACTTCTTCGGCCTCGGCGGAGAGTCCCAAAAATTCGTCCTCGGTCATGAGGACCCTTCTCGGCCTGCTGCCGTCGGCGGGGCCTATGATCCCTCTGGCCTCCATCATGTCGATGAGCCGGGCGGCCCGGTTGTAACCGATGCGGAACCTTCTCTGAAGCATGGATACGGAAGCCTGCTCCGCTCTCACGACGGTTTCGATGGCGTCGGAAAGCAGCTCGTCGGTATCATCCTCCCGGGCAGAGGTCTGGACTTTTTCAATGCTGTGGATGACGTCGCTGGCATACTCTGTTTCAGGCGACTGATTCTTGACAAATTCGATTACCTTATGTACCTCCGAGTCGGAAATGAAGGTGCCCTGTACCCGGACGGGCTTGGCAACTCCCAATGGGTTGAACAGCATGTCCCCTTTTCCCACCAGCTTTTCCGCTCCGGCCATATCCAGTATGGTTCTGGAATCGAACTGGGAGGAAACGGCAAAGGCGATCCTGGAAGGAATATTCGCCTTGATAACGCCTGTGATGATATCGACGGACGGCCTCTGAGTGGCGACGATCAGGTGCATCCCGGCCGCTCTCGCCATCTGGGCCAGCCTGCAGATCGACTCTTCCACCTGGGCAGGAGCCGCCATCATCAGATCCGCAAGCTCGTCGATAATGATGACGATCTGCGGAAGGAAGCGGTCCTGTTCTCCTTTTTTCCTGATGCTGGCGTTAAAGGACTCCAGATCCCTGACGCCTTCCTCGGCAAACTTTTTATACCGGTCTGTCATCTCCGCTACCGCCCAGTTCAGGGCCGCGGACGCCTTGCCCGGATCGGTGACCACAGGGATCAAAAGATGCGGAATTCCGTTGTAATTGCCAAGTTCCACCACCTTCGGGTCGATGAGGACAAACTTCACCTCATCGGGTTTTGCCCGGTACAGCATGCTGATGATGATACTGTTGATGCAAACGCTCTTGCCGGAACCTGTGGAACCTGCGATCAGCAGATGGGGCATGCTCTTCAGGTCTGCCACGATGGATTTTCCAGCGATGTCTTTGCCCACCGCAAAGGCTATCTTTGATTTTGCGGTCTTGTATTCGCCGGATTCGATCACTTCTCTCAAAGCGACGAGATTGACCCTTTCGTTTTCCACCTCGATGCCCACGGCGGCCTTCCCCGGGATCGGGGCTTCGATCCGGATGCTTTTGGCTTCGAGGTTCAGGGCGATATCATCCGCAAGGCGTACGATGCTGCTCACCTTTACCCCGGTGCTGGGCTGAATTTCATATCTGGTGACCGCCGGGCCCTTGGTGACCTGGATCACCTTTGCGTTTACGTTGAAATCCAGCAGCGTTTGTTCCAGCTTTGACGCCTTGGCTTTAAGTGTTTCGCTTTCACCGAAGGCGTTGGCGCTGGGACCTTTCGCCAGCAGCTCGACCGGGGGCAGCTGAAACGGCTTCTTTGAGGTGCCTTCGGTTTTTATGTGAAGCTCTTCCGGCTTTTGACCGGCGGCTTCCTTCACGGTTTTGCCGCCCGCGGCAGTTTTTTTGAAAGAACCGTCGACTGCCTTGTCCAAATTTCCGTCCGGTGTGTTTTCCGCCGCATCGAGGCCCATTCCAGGCTCAACCGCTGATATTTCCTCCAGGCCTATTCCGGCTTGACCGCTATCGCCGCCCGCCTTTTCGAACAGGCCGTCGTCATTCATATAATCCAATATTTTTATCTGGTTTTCCGTCATGCGCCCGGGAATTGCCGCGGGCTCAATGACGGGAAGCTCCATGGTGTCGCGTTTATGGTCTCTGTGTTCAGAGGGAAAGACCTTGTCGGGATCCGTTATGATCTCTATGGGTTCGGCCGCCTTGACGCTCTTCGCTGGGGCCGGTACGGGCGCACTGTGGGGTTCGGCCGCCGCCGCTCCCGCCTCGTATTCCTGCTCCAGAGCCAGTTTTTTCGCCTGCCTCTTTGCCTTCATACCGTCAAAGAATTGAGACACCGGCGTATTGATCACCAGCAGGATCGAAATGAGGATCACCACGATTGATAGTATGTACAGTCCGGTCATTCCTATCACTTTTATAAGGAGATATCCTGCGGCCATACCGAAAAGCCCGCCGGATTTCAGCTCTGTTCCCAGCACAAACATCTGGCTTAAAAAGTGAATGGTGAAGCTGCTGTAGCCCGAATCCGCCCCAAGATATCTGGCGGAATTGATCAGCGTCACCATGAGAAAGATGAGAAACAGAAAAACGATGGAACGGCCGCTGATATGGGCGGTTCGCTTTGCGAACAGAAGCAGCCCGTACAGGATCAGATAGTACGGTAAAATATATGCGATAAAGCCAAAGCTTCCCTTCAGAAATCTCGAAATCACATGGCCTAGCTCGCCGGCAGCCTCCGTTTGCAGTGAGACCACCAGAAACACGCCCACAGCCAGGATCACGATGGACCAGATCTCATCCTTCAGCCGGTTTCCCGCTTCGATTTTCGCCGGTTCAANNCAACCTTGGCACGGGGTTTATTTTTTGATCCGGGAGGTCTGCCCCGCTTCTTTTTCTCTTCAACCATATATATTATCCCTCTTTGTTTTTTATATTGTATGGACGCTGGTTGCGGCCTTGCCGCATACTAATCAACGGATTCATTATACCATAAATTAGTTGAAAAAAAATATTCAAACGCACAAAAAAGTTTAAACATTACCCTTGAAATGTTATATAATATAACAANNGGTAATAATTTTGTTTACATAGAAGGAGGAATACAGAATGAACAGAAAACCAAATTTAGCAATTGTTGGCGCGACGGGACTTGTTGGCGGCACGTTTTTAAAGGTACTTGAGGAAAGAAATTTTCCTTTTGAAAATTTATATATGATGGCGTCGGCAAAGTCCGCGGGCAAAACGGTGACTTTTAGGGGCAAGGAGTATGTGATTGAGGAG
>DLFX01000165.1:0-1726 GCA_002482405.1 Firmicutes bacterium UBA7709
TTTCGCGTCCGCGGCGACTTCTGCCACCTGAGGCATCGCGCTTTGAACCATGCTGTCATTGGGGATGAAGAATGCATCGACCTTTTCCGCCAGAGACTGTGCCGCCTGCTGTACTTCGGAGGATGCGGTCACAACGGCCTCCTCATACTTCAGGCCGTTCTCATCCATGTACTTTTTGGCGTTCTCGACGGTGGTGACGGAATTGACCTCTCCCGTGTTATACACCAGCCCGTAAGTCTTGCAACCCGGGGTAAGCTTGTCGGCCAGCTTGAACATCTCGCTGACGGGGATCGCGTTGGACGTGCCCGTGGCATTTTTATCCGGCTTGCTCATGTCGGTAATGATCCCGGCACCCACCGGATTCCCCACGGAAATGAAAAATACGGGAATGCCGCTGTCCATATTGACGATAGCCTGGGAAGCCGGAGTCCCAACCGCCACAATGATATCCTTCTGATCATCCACCATGGTCTGGCAGATGGAGTTTAACGTCGCGGTGTCGCCGTTGGCGTTCTTGTAATCGATGACCATTTTATCCTCAGTATAGCCAAGTTTCCTCATCTCGTCGATAAATCCCTCCCGCATATCGGTAAAGGCGCCGTTGTCGGCGAGCTGGATGAAGCCCACCTGGATGGCTTCCGATGTGGCGCCGCCTGTGGAATCGGTTTCGTCTTTGGAGCCGCAGCCGGTGATGGCCGTCAGCATCAGGACAACAAGTAAGATTGCAATAATTTTTTTCATTTTATTTTTCCTTTCTACTTCATTTGGTGTAGATCGTAGAGTTTAAAACGTCTGGCCTGGCTGCCGCAAGGAACGCTCTGTGCACGGAAGCGATATTCCCTGCAACGGAAANNAAGCCGGGGAATTTCCGTATGGCGCCTGCCGTCATTTGCTCCGCAAATGGGGCTAGGTTCGCAAATAAAAAAGTCTGTCCATGATACGGATATCCGTAATCAAGGACAGACGTCATGTCTGCGGTGCCACCTTGCTTGGTAATATAAAATCACCCAACTTTATGAGAGTGCCAACACACCCCTGCCATATAACGCCGGCTCTGCGTCGCATCATACTGGAAAGCTGCCGCTTTCGTTCAGTGCGCCCTCAGTAGTCCATTTGCCATCCCGCTTTCTGCCGGACTCGCATCCCCGCCGGCTCTCTGAAAGTGCGCTTATGGTTTGATCTCTACATCAACGGTTTTTTATTTTGTCTAGCATAGCATTCCTTTTGCTGCGTGTCAAGTTTTTTTCAGGCTAAAATCGAGAAAAAGCGAGCCAAAAGCGAACAGGTTCGAAATGCGAGTGTGATGTAATCAGAGATCTCGGCGTGTTCAAAAATGCGAGTATGGAGTATCTTTTAGCCGTTGAAAGGCCGTTGGAACCGGAAAATCTACGCCATACTTAAAAATCTGAGCAAAAGGTTACTCCACGCTAGACATTTTGCACAAAGCAGCCAATGTGTCTACTCCATAGCCGGATTTTTGAACAGAATTGAACCTTTTAAGAGGCAGGGACAGAGATACAAAGGCAGCCGGCCCCAGGCCGTTAAGANNGCCACTTTTCCTATCTCAAGTATGGCACGGTATACCCGCCATAGGGCATGACATAGACGTCCTGATCCGTAAAATCCACCTCTGAAAGGAGACTGTCAATATCGGAAAAAACGCGCGCGCCCATGCCTTCCAGCGTTTCAGCCGGAATCTTCGTCATCATAAAGACTTCCGCTTTTT
>DLFX01000165.1:1757-2787 GCA_002482405.1 Firmicutes bacterium UBA7709
GATCCAGTCGAAATAGTCCGGCGGTCCCCCGCCCTCGCGGCATTCCGCAAGAAAGATGATCTTTCCGCCGTCCTTTACCGCCTCGGCGGCGTTGATCAGAGCTTTGACTCCCTGATAGAGATTGATATCCTTCGGATATCCGCCGCAGCTCACCACNNCTCCTGGACCGTGCGGCAGCTCTCTTCCCAGGCCTCGGCAAAATGGCCGCAGATCAGCCGGCAGTTCCCCGACTGGCTGTCCATCACGACGTTGATGCCGAAGACGGGCGCCGCCATCTCCACCGCCTCGTTCATATCCTCGTTGACCGGGTTATATTCCAAAAGGCCCATGCCGATCAGCGAGCTTGACATTGGCAGCTCAGGATCCAAGGCATGGATATGATTGCAGTTGATGGTGGTTTTTCCGCTGACTCCCGGCAGAATGCTCTTGCGGCCGCCTCCGTACCCCGCCATCAGATGGTGGATCGTTCCTCCGATGAGGATCACCTTCCGCCCTGCTACAAGAGGATTGACATGAACCGGCGTTCCCCGGGACGTCGTTCCCAGAAACACAAGATCATGGGCCATGCAGTCATGGTTTACCACTTGGACAAGGTTATAAACCTCCTCCGAAACCAGCAATTTCAGCTCTTCTTCCGTCTGTTTGCGGTGAGTTCCCAAAGCCGTTACGATTGCGATATTTTCATAATCCACGCCGAGAATGTCGTGAAGATATGGAACCAACTGCCCGCATACCTTATCCTGGCGCATCCAAAAACGGGTGATGTCGCTGATGATGATCGTCACCTTATCGGATGGGGATATCAGCTCGTTCAAAGCCTTCGATCCGATGCATTCCGAGCCGATCGCCCTCAGAAACATCTCCTTGTAATCCCCTGTATCCGGGATGCTCCCGCCTTTTAATACCTGCACTGAACGGGCGCCGTCAAACTCGATCTCGACGGCCGCCTCTCCATATTTCAGCGACATTCTTTCCATGGTTTAACCTTTCTGCCCTATCTCAAGCATCAGTTCTTTGAATTTGGGCAGGG
>DLFX01000240.1 GCA_002482405.1 Firmicutes bacterium UBA7709
TTAAAACTGGGAAAAAGCGGGGTTGTTGAGCGGCTGAATTATAAAGGATATATGACATACCGAATGCGATAGGAAATAGGTTATAATGCAATTGATTGACAATTACGGACGTAGAATCAATTATGCGAGAATCTCTGTAACTGATTTGTGCAACCTACGATGCAGATATTGTATGCCGGAAAAAGGAGTTGTTAAAAAAAGCTGCAAAGAGATACTTCGTGTAGAAGATTATATTTTGCTGGCAGAGACATTAACAGAACTTGGCGTTGACAAGATACGGTTGACAGGCGGCGAACCGCTTGTTAGAAGCGGAATCATCACACTTGCACGTAAGCTTGGAAGCTTACAAGGATTAAAGAGGCTGTCGATTACAACCAATGGAATATTGCTTCCCAAATACGGAGAGGAATTATATCGGGCGGGTATTAACGGCGTCAATATCAGTATTGACACGTTGAACCCCGATCGGTACCGCTATATAACCAGAGGAGGAAAGCTTTCTGATGTGTTGGACGGTCTGAAAGCGTCTTTGGATATAGGTTTTGATTCGGTAAAAATTAATGTTGTACTTATGAAGGCATTTAACGAAGATGAAATCAGACGGTTTATCGGAATAACGAAACACGAAGCGGTCGACGTTCGTTTTATTGAGTTGATGCCCTTTTCAGGACAGCAGGCATTTGCGTGCGGAAAATTTTTATCTGGAGAGAAGGTACTTGCCCAATGTCCGGAATTGATCCCGGAGGACAGGGATGACATGTCAACTGCTGCTAGGTATTATAAACTGCCTGGGGCAAAAGGCAGAATTGGATTGATCTTACCTATCAGCCGGCAATTCTGCAGATGGTGTAATCGCGTAAGGTTTACTGCCGACGGGCATATTCTGAACTGCCTGCATAATTCGGAGGAGGTTGATTTACGCGATAGAATCAAAGACAAGGAAAGCCTTAAGGATCTAATTTTAGATACTGTTAAAAATAAACCGTTAAACCATTCTTTAATTGATGGACGTGTGGTAAAACGCGATATGGTTCAAATAGGAGGTTAGAATGATCTTCTTCGAAGGTGATTTTATAAGATTTGGTAAATATGATATTGACCGGAACCTTTAACTGGAATATAATGCAAATGCAAGTCATTTGCATTATATATGAAAAGGGGTAAAAAATGAAACTGAAAAAATGGTTCCTGTTAGTTCTTATGACATTAACGGCAATTTGTCTTTGCCTGACGGGCTGCGGCGCCGATGAGAAAGCGGCGAATGAGACGGAAAAGCCGGTTATCGCCGTTACCATCGTCCCAGAGAAGACTTTTGTTGAGGCAGTATGCGGTGACCTTGCCGATGTGATCACGATGGTTCCGCCGGGGAACAGTCCAGAAAACTATGAACCGACGCCGCAAGAAATGGAGCAGCTGGAAAAGGCGTCTCTGTATTTTTCAATTGGCGTCCCGACGGAGAAAGCAAATATCTTGCCGAACATCGGAACGGTGAAAGTTATTCCATTGCAGGACAAGGTAGCCGAGATATATCAGGAAAGAGCCTTTCCGTCCGGAGAGAGGGATCCGCACATTTGGCTTTCTCCGAAAAGGGTCAAGGTAATCATCGAAGCCATTACTCAGGAAATGAGTGTGTTTGATCCGGAGAACAAAGAAATATATCAAAAAAACGCCGCAGCGTACCTGAAGCAGCTTGACGAACTGGATCAGCAGATTAAACGGACGCTGCAGGGAGCGGAGAGCAGAAAATTCATCGTTTACCATCCGGCCTTCGGCTATCTTGCCGACGACTACGGCCTTCAGATGTATGCCCTCGAGGAGGAGGGAAAGGAAGCGACGATTCAGCACCTGCAGGATATGGTCGACCTCGCAAAGGCGGAGAACATAAAGGTGATCTTTTATCAGGATGAAATCGACAGCAGTCAGTCCGAGGCCTTCGCCGAGGAAATAAACGGTAGAACGGTGCAGCTCGCTCCGCTGGCGGCGGATTATATTGGCAATCTGAAAAAAATGGCACAGACTATGGGAGAAACGATGCAGTGAACAATACGGCTATTCATATAAATAATCTATCGGTTTATTACGGCAATATCCCTGCAATTACCGGAATTGACCTAAACATATGCGAAGGGGAATATCTGGGCATTATCGGTCCCAACGGAGGCGGAAAATCCACCTTGCTGAAGGCAATGCTCGGACTTGTCCCTGCAGCCTCCGGAGAAATACGGATCTATGGGAAAAGTCCGGATAAGAGCAGGGGAAAGATCGGTTACGTGCCGCAGACTGCAAACCTGGATAAAAGGTTTCCGATCACATTGTTTGAAGTGGTTTTAACGGGTTGTATGAGGCAGGGAATCTCTCCGCTTTTTCAATTCGACAGAAAGGATAGGCATTTTGCGTCGGAAATCCTTGAAAGAGTCGGCATTGAAAATCTTGCCGGTCGCAGGATTTCAGAGCTTTCCGGAGGGGAATTCCAGAAGATGCTGATTGCCCGCGCGCTGACGGTTAATCCGAAGCTGCTCCTTCTGGATGAACCGACTGCCAGTGTCGACGCTGGCTCCAGAAGTCAGATTTTCAGCCTGCTTGAAGAGTTGAATCAGACCATGACCATTGTTCTGGTGACGCATGATCTTATGGCGGTTTCTGCTCAGGTGCACAGGCTTGCCTGCTTAAACAGGAATCTGGTTTATCATGGAGAGCCTGAACTTACGGAAGGAATCGTCAACAACCTGTATGGGTGTCCGGTGGATTTGATTGCTCATGGGGTACCCCATCGGGTGCTGAAACAGCATGAGGAGGATTGATCATATGGTT
>DLFX01000109.1 GCA_002482405.1 Firmicutes bacterium UBA7709
GCTGTACATCTTTCTCTTATATGCCAGCATCGCGCCCGGACAGTTCATCGGCTTCACCGCGAAGTCGCCGTCGTCGATCTTTGTAAAATACATGTTGTCCTGGTAGTGATCCCAGTGTCCGGAAGTGTGCCAAAGGGACTCGCTCAGGATCAAAGGCGTCTTGATTTCCTGATAGCCTCTCTCTCTGTGGGCTTTTCTCCAGAAGGCTTCCAGCTCATTTCTGATAATCATTCCGTTGGGCATAAAGAACGGGAAGCCGGGCCCCTCTTCAAAGATGGCAAACAGGTCCATTTCCTTTCCGATCTTCCTGTGATCCCTCTTCTTTGCCTCTTCCAGCTTCTCCAGATATTCGTCCAGCATCTTCTGCTTCGGGAAGGATGTTCCATAGATCCGCTGCAGCATCTTGTTCTTTTCGCTTCCTCTCCAGTACGCTCCGGCAACGCTCATGAGCTTGACAGCCTTTACCGCGCCTGTGGACGGCATATGGGGCCCCGCGCAGAGATCGGTGAAATCTCCTTCCTTATAGAAAGAAATCACCGCGTCCTCCGGGAGATCATTGATCAGCTCGACTTTATAGGGTTCCTGCCGCTCCTCCATCAGTTTGAGCGCTTCCTGCCTGGGAAGTTCGAACCGCTCCAGAGGATAGCCCGCCTGGACGATTTTCACCATTTCCTTTTCCAGATTCGCTAAATCTTCATCGGTAAAGCGATGCTCCAGGTCAAAATCGTAATAAAACCCGTTATCGATAGCCGGACCGATCCCCAGCTTTGCCTCGGGGAAAAGCCGTTTGACCGCCTGAGCCAATATATGAGAGGTCGTGTGCCGGAAGGTGCGGTTTCCCGCCTCGTCTTCAAATTTGAGGATTTCCAGTTCACAATCCTCTTCCAGTTTGAAATTCAGGCCCTGAACCTTGCCGTTGACCTTTCCCGCCATCGCTTCTTTTGCGAGGCCGTGATGGATCGCTTTGGCCGCGTCCAAAATCGTCGCGCCTTTTTCAATTTCCTTTATGCTGCCGTCCTTCAATGTTACTTTTATCATAAATACCTCCCCGGTTTATCTTATCTGTATAATAATATATGCTACATATATGTATACCCTCGTATATATATTATGTAGCATTTTAATTATAGTCTATAGGTTCAATTTGTCAAGGAAAGAGAGGAAAGCCCGAATTGAGACTCCACAAGCTTCAAAATCACTTCCACGCAGTCGTCAAGGCTGGTTTTACCCGTATCCAGGCATATTGTGTATTGCCTTGAATCTGTCCAGTTCTCCCCGGAGAACTGCTGAATGTAGTGTCCGCGCTTCGAGTCGGTGGACGCGACCAGCTTTTGCGCCTTTTTTTCAGGAAGGTGAAGGACTTCCTGGATCCTCTTAATTCTGAGCTCCGTGTCGCAATGCAGAAAGACGCTGATGTGCCGCGGATGATCCCGCAGAATGTAAGAACCGTTGCGCCCGATGATCACCGCTGAGATCTCTTCGGAAATTTTTTTAATGATTTCGCTCACAACCGCGTGTAATTGCTGGTCCGTTGGAAGGTCTATCCTAGGCTCCGCAAACAGGCTGGGGCTGTCNNNCACGAGCCACTGCCACATCGGAGTTACCGCTTCATCGTACTGCCCCAGGTCGGACGCGTCCAAACCGAGCTTTTCGGCAGCCCTTGCGATGATCTCCTTATCAAAATAGCCGATATTCAACCGTTTAGCCAGCTGTTTTCCTATGATCACGCCGCCGCTTCCCAGCATACGGCTGATCGTGATGGCGTATGGCGCCGATCCCTTCATTTTAAAACCTCCTTCTGCTTGCTTCTTTCGAGCAGCTCATGCCATTGCTCCAGTCCGCGGATTATAATTAACAGCTCATCCTCCGTGGCGTTCCTGAACATGTCGGACCAGTACTGCTGCTTATATTTCAATTCGTCATACTGTTCCTGAAAGTCCGGCGAAAGCCGGATTTTTACAGTCCTTCGATTCTCCTCCGGGACCTCCCGCAGGACAATTCCCTTGCTGACCAGCCGCTCGACGATGACAGACGCATTGCTTTTAGCCATCCTGAGTTTTTCACTTAAATCCTGAAGATTGATCCCCGGGCTTTTATACAGGGTGTCGATCAAAAGAATCTGAGGGCCTGTCAGACTGCATGACCGCGCTTTTCGATCCGCATATTCCCGAAAATCCTGTTTCAGTATGCCGAAAAGATTCAGTATTGCTTCGGCATTTTCACTCAATTGCTGCGCTGAGTTCCTGTACTCCTCCATGGTTTACCTCCTTATTCCTGCGCTTCCGGCCCTTTTTACCGGATCGCATAAACAGCGCCAACGGGACCGCAACGACTGCCGCAAGCACCATCACCTCGTTGGCATAATTCAGCGCGTCGAGGTAAGCCTGCTTCTGAATCAGGCCCGCCAGTGTGGAATAGGCGGATGCCTGCGCTTCGGTGGACGTCAGCCCCGATTGCATGAACAGGCCCGACAGCTGTCTGACCGCATCCATCGCGGTTTGATTGGCGGGGTTGATCTGCTCTGCCAACCGTGCAAAATTGCTATTTGTAGCGGTGGACACCATCGTGGATATAAAAGCCATACTGATGGACGTCAGTATGTTCCTAAGGGTATTGGTCAAGGCGGAAGCTCTTGCCACCTTTTCCTGGGGAACCGCATTCATTCCCGATGTGTTGATGGGCATCATGGCAAGCCCTATTCCTACCCCTCTCATCATCGAGATGATTATGATCGTCATGTTCGGCGTATCCGGAGTAAGAGATGTGAGCTGATAGGAAGCCCACAGCAGAAGGATCAGTCCGGGTATCGCCACGATCTTCGCTCCCATCCGGTCGAAGAGCGCTCCGCTGATGGGCATCGTAACCGCCGCGGCCAGGGCAAAGGGCAGGATGATTAATCCGCTCTGCATGGCTGTCAAACCTTTGATGCTCTGCAGGTAAAGGGGCAGAACATAGCTTCCCCCCAGCATCGCCAGGGACAAAACGCCGACTATGATCTGGCTCAGAGAATAGCTGTATATCTTCAGAATTCTTAAATCCAGCAGCGGATTCGGATGGGTCAGCTCATTGGCTACAAACAGGATCAGATTGAACACGCCTATTGCAAGTAAAATCGGATACTGCATCTGGTTCCATTCGATTTTGGACCAGTTGCCGACGACATACAAGGTGCAGGCAATCCCCGCCACCACGCTGATAAATCCGATGATATCGAAATTTCCCTCATATCCTTTCTTCGGCATTTCCTTCAGCAGAAAAATCGCGAAAAAGATGCCGATGATACCGATGGGAACATTGATATAAAACAGCAGCCTCCAGCTCAGGCTCGAGAGAATATACCCGCCCAGGGGAGGTCCCAGGGCCGGAGCCGCCAAAGCGGCAATGCCCCAGATTCCCAAAGCCTTTCCCCGCTCTTCTATCGGGAAAATCTCATAGACGACGGACATTCCCACAGGGCTCATCAGCCCGCCTCCAATGGCTTGTATGATTCGAAAGAAAATCATGACGCCATTGCTCCAGGCCAGCCCGGACAGCGCGGAGCCGGAAGTGAACAGGATCAGAGAAATGATGTAAAGCTTTTTCAAGCCGATGGTATCGCTTAAAAACCCCGTTATGGGAACCACCGACCCCATTGCCAGCATGTAGGCAGTCACGATCCAGGTGATGTCTGACAGCGAAACGCCAAATACCGACATCATCTTCGGCAGAGCCAGGTTGATCAGGCTGCTGCTCAATACGCTCATAAAGGTTCCGATCAAAATTACGGAAAGGGCGACCCACCTGTAAGTTTTATCTTGTTCTTTCACTTACATTCACCCCTTATTTAATATGGATTTTGACCACCGCATTTGTTCCAAGAAGCAGGCCTGCACTGCTCTCTTTGTTCTCAAACGCTATTTTAACCGGCACCTTTTGCACAACCTTTGTGAAAGTGCTGCTGGAAGAACCGGATAAAAGAGAGAAGGCAGAGTTGGCGGCTTTTCCGATGGACTGGATCTTTCCATGCAGCTTTTCTCCTTTATATTCGTCGATGGAGATGTCAACCGTCTGGCCAACTTTCAACTTTGCAAGATCGGTTTCCTCGACATTTGCTGTTATGTATAACTGCTTCGGATCGATCATCATGACGACCGTTTGGCTCGCAGTAAGCATTTCTCCGGGATTGGACTGCTTTTTTATGATAAAGCCGCTGATGGGCGCCCTGAGCAGGCTCTGTTCGATGGCGCTGTCACCGAGGCTGCCCATTTCCTGCCGTCCGATGATCTGATCCTTTTCCACGGTGTCCCCTTCATCTGTGTTAAGCTCCAGCAGTTTGCCCGAAATCTGAGAGGACACTTTTACGATGTCTCCGGCGACCTTTGCATCCTCCGTTTTAACGTAGAGCATGCTGTTAACCCCATAATATACGACGATGCCTGCCACGACCACAACCATCAGGGCGACGATGGCAATCATTATCTTTTTTCTGTTTCCATTCATCCTATTCACCAGCCTTATCGTCTAATGCAATCTCGGCAAACATGCCGACCTTCAAACCCGGATCGTCCTCCAGAAGCTTTACTTTGACAAGAATGTTCTTATTTTGAGCGTCCACAACCGGATCCACCGTGGTCACTTCTCCCTTCAAAAGCTTGTCAGGAAGCTCCGATATTCTGACGGTGACCTCCTGGCCGGCATTGACCTTTTCCGAAAGCCTCGCGGGAAGGTATGCGTT
>DLFX01000004.1:0-5161 GCA_002482405.1 Firmicutes bacterium UBA7709
CTATACCCAGAACGGTGAAAGGCGGTTTGAGGTGTTTATATTCCGAGATAAAGACGGTAATACTTATAACGAGAAAATCACAATCATAGGAAAAAACAAAGAGATCAAAATCGTCACTTCCAATGAATTTACGGAGTTATTCAATGATGAAAATGATAATAATTGACTGAAACAGTTTAATCAATCGAGCTTATTACGCATTACAGAGGCCTATGATAACAAAAAGCGGACTGTACACTCAGGGAGTGTACGGTTTTCTTAATATGTTGAATAAAATCAAGACGGATTATCAGCCCGATCATATGGTGGTGGCCTTCGACCGGAAGGCTCCGACCTTTCGGCACCTGGAATACACAGAATATAAAGCGGGGCGGAAAAAGATGCCTCCCGAGCTGGCCATGCAGCTTCCCCTGCTGAAGGAAGTCTTAACGGCAATGAAGGTGAAGATGCTGGAAATCGACGGCTTCGAGGCCGACGATATCATCGGTACGGTGGCGAAAAAAGCAGAGGCAGAGGGCTTTGAGCCCCTGATCATCTCCGGAGACAAGGACGAGCTTCAGCTGGCGACGAAAATAACGAAGGTCCTGATCACGAAGAAGGGCATTTCGGAGTTTGAGTTATATGATGAAGCCGCGATGTATGAAAAATATGGGTTCTCACCGGAACAGTTCATCGATTTCAAGGGTCTGATGGGAGATCCTTCCGACAATATACCGGGAATCCCGGGAGTCGGCGAAAAGACGGCGCTGAAGCTGATGCAGGAGTTCGGAAGCATCGCAAACCTCATCGCCAACACCGAACGAATCGCCAGCAAATCCCTGAAGGATAAGGTGGAAGAAAACGCTCAACTGGCCCTCATGAGCAGGCGGCTGGCAACCATCAATACGGAGGTTCCCATCGAGATCGACTTTGAGGAATTCAAGGTAGAGGAGCCCGATTACGATGCCTTGATCGATCTGTATATCAAGCTGGAATTCAACAGCTTTCTGAAAAAGCTGCAGCCTCAGAAGCAAGGCAAAGCGGATGTGGCCGCGGCGGACGGCCCGGTTTCAGAGCTTGCCGGCTACAGCATTGCTGAAAATTATAACGCGGAGCATGTGATCGGGGATGCTGTCGACAGGACGAATCTGAAGAAGGTTTTGATTTCCCGGGAAAGCGATTTCGATTTGCTCCGGGAAGACCTGAAAGAGGACCAAACCATAGTATTAAAGGTATTTAACGACCATAATCACAGGGATATTCCGTTGATCTACGGAATAAATATTCTGTCAACCAATGCGTATTATTTTATTCAGATGGAAGATGCCGATGCCGGCTTTCTGCCTCTTCTCGGTGAAATACTGCTAAGGGAAGGAATTGAAATATCGGGCCATAATCTTAAAGAGGATTATTACGCTTTGATGGCCAACGACATTTCCGTTCCGGCCTTTCGGGAAAAATCGGGACGGATGTTCAATACGGCTTTTGACGCTGTCATCGCCCAGTACCTTTTGGACCCGTCCCGGAGCAATTACGGCATGAAATCCATGATGCTGGAATATTTCCACGAGGATATGGAGGAGGAAGCCGCGTTTTTTTTCGCCAACGGCCAGATGGGATTTTTGAACCAGGCGGAAACGCAATATATGGATTACGGCGTCCAATGGTGCCTGTCAGTTGAGAAATTAATCAATGTGTTAAGCCATAAATTAACGCACGAAGACTTAGACGCTGTGTTTTATGAAGTGGAGCTGCCTCTCATAGAAGTGCTCGCTTCCATGGAGTGCTGCGGTTTTTCCGTGGACAGAAAGGAGCTGACGGACGCAGGTGAAATTATCGCGGAAAAGATCGGCGAACTGTCCGCTGAGATTTACCGTCTGGCGGGGGAAGAGTTCAACATCAATTCTCCCCAGCAGCTCGGCGTGGTCCTGTTTGAAAAACTGGGCCTGCCCTTTGCCAAAAAGACAAAGACGGGTTACGCCACAGGAGTCGAGATACTGGACAAGCTGAAAGACGATTACGAGATCGTAAGGCTTATTCTGGATTTCCGGATGTATTCCAAGCTGAAAAGCACCTATATCGAAGGGCTTTTGCCCTTGATCCACAAGGACAACAAAATCCACGCCCATTTCCAGCAGACCGTCGCCGCCACGGGGCGCATCAGCTGCACCGAGCCGAATCTGCAGAACATTCCGATCCGGCAGGAGCTGGGCAGAAAGCTTCGAAAAGCCTTTGTCACGGAAAGCGATGATTACGTGCTGGTAGGGGCGGACTATTCCCAGATCGAGCTTCGGATTCTGGCCCATCTGTCCCAGGATGAGCAGCTGATCGACGCGTTCAATCACGGCGACGACATTCACAGGATCACCGCGTCCAGGGTTTTCGGAGTGCCGGAGGATCAGGTGACGCCGCTGCAGCGGAGCAACGCCAAAGCGGTAAACTTCGGCGTCATTTACGGGATGAGCGGATTCGGCCTGTCGACGGAACTGAATATCACGAGAAAAGAAGCGGAAAAATATATAGGGGAATATTTCAAAAAATATACGAAGGTCAAGGAGTTTCTGGACGGTCTGGTTGCAGGCTGCAAGGAAAAGGGCTATGTGACCACGATCATGAACCGGAAGCGGATCATCCATGAAATCAACGCCAGCAGCTATATGGTCCGCCAGCTTGGAGAGAGGCTTGCCATGAACAGCCCGATCCAGGGAAGCGCCGCGGATATCATAAAGCTGGCGATGCTCAAGGTGTATCAGGAGTTGAATCAGGAGAATACAAAATCAAGGCTGATCCTGCAGGTACACGATGAGCTGATCATACAGACCCATAAATCGGAGCTGGAAAAGGTAAAAAAACTGTTGAAGGACAACATGGAGCATGCGGTGAAGCTGCGGGTTGCTCTGACTGCCGAATTGTCGACAGGGAAAAACTGGTACGACCTGAAGTGATTTTGCGTCGTTTAAACATTGAAAGATGGAGGACAGTAAAATGAAAATAATCGGGTTGACAGGCGGCATCGGTTCGGGGAAATCTACGGTCACCGACTATCTCACTTCAAAGGGCTTCTATGTTCTGGACGCCGATCAGATTGCCCGGGAAATCGTGCTCCCGGGTTCGGACATGCTGATTCAACTCGCCGCCGCCTTTGGGGACGACATCATTCTGGAAGACGGCAGTCTGAACCGGAAGAAGCTCGGTGAAATCATTTTTTCCGACAGCGGGAAAAAGGAGATGCTGGACCGTATGATGCACACGGAAATTCTGGAACTGATCTACGAGCGGATCATTCAGTACCGCGAAAAGGCGGAATACGACGCGGTGGTCGCTTCCGATCCGGAACAGGTTTTGAGGAGCAAGGTGATCTTTATCGACGCGCCCCTTTTGTTTGAAACCCGTCTGGATAAAAGAGTCGGCGAGGTCTGGGTGATCGACGCCGATGACGAGACCAGGATCCGCCGGGTCATGGAGAGAGACGGCCTCAACAGGGAAGATATTTTAAAAAGGATCAGTTCCCAGATGGAGCGCGGGGAGAAAAACCGCCGCGCCGACGTGATCCTTGACAATACGGGGGATCAGGAAACGCTTTTCCGGCAGATCGACGGGCTTCTTAAAAAAATGGAGTATGAACAATGACAAAAAAAATTATTGCAGTGATTGCAATTCTTATAATTGCGCTGTCGGGCCTGACGGGCTGCGAACAGACCTCAAACTTTCTCGGGGGTTCTACGGAGAAAGAAAAAAATACTGTCCGGTCGGATGAGATCTATATTCCCATCGAAAAGGTCAGAACCCTCAATCCGATTATATCAAAGGACGAGGATATATATTATCTTGATAAGCTTATTTATCAAAGCTTGTTTGACTATGATAAAAATCTGACCTTGGTCAATGTGCTGGCGGACAGCTACGCTTATTCCGAGGATAAGACTTCCGTTACGATAGAATTGAAAAGGGGAATGCGCTGGCAGGACGGCCGGGAAATAACCGCCGCGGATGTAAAATTCACCATGGACGTCATCGCTTCCGCCTCGGCTTCCGGCTCGACGATCTACGGGAGCAATATCACCAGCGTAAAGGGGACGAAACTCGATGGCGGGGATCCTTACCAGCTCACGGTCTTATTCAAGGATGCCCAGAATATTTCCATGGACAACTTTACATTTCCCATCATAGCGCAGCATCAATTCAAAAACGTCGACGCCGCCAGGAAGATCGATACGGATTTTATTCCTATCGGCAGCGGGCCTTACCAGGTCTCGGATTATAACGACTTTTCCCATATTATTTTAAAGGGAAATGAGAATTACCTGGGCGGTTCCGTCCCGGGAAATACGCTGAACTTCCAAATCATGCCCGACAAGAAAGACGCCGTCAATCTGATGGACGTCAACAATATTTCCATCACTTTCGCAAAGGATCTCGACCGGGATACCGTTTATACCAATAAGGACGTCAACGTTGTGAATTTCCCTTCCAACGAGGTGGAGCTTATCGGGTATAATTTTGGAAATCCGGCGCTCAAGGACCCGAGAGTGAGGAAAGCCATCGCCGGCGCAATCGACACTCAGAAAATCATCGAAAGCGCTTACTATAAAAACGGAATCGAGAATGACAATATCTATTTCCCGAACTTCCTGGGAGTTACCAGCGCAAAGACGCATAATCCGTATGACATCACAAACGCAAAACAACTGCTGAGGGAAGCGGGGTATTACGACAGGAACGGAAACGGTCTCCTGCAGGATGCCGCCGGACAGACCATTACTGTCAATATTCTGGTGAACTCCGAGGACCAGTCGAGGGTCGCCGCCGCGCAAACCATCAAAGAAGGGCTCGACCAGCTGCCTGTTCAGACCACCATCACGAGCGTGGACTGGAATACCTATAACGCCGATTTAGCCGCCGGAAATTTTGACATCTATCTGGGAGGCTATCAGATCAAAGAAAATTACGACCTGCGCTTCCTGCTTTATACCGGCGGCAACCAGATCGGTTATTCCAATCCTGCGCTGGATATCTTGCTGGACAGGATGGAATCAGGTCTGTCGTCAAAGGACAGGAAGAATACCTACACCCAGATCAGGGATATCATGAACGACGATCTGCCATATTTCTGTCTGCTGTATAAGACCTACGGCGCCATCGCTTCTCCGGCCCTGAAGGGGGAGATCGACCCGACGTTTGT
>DLFX01000004.1:5201-7124 GCA_002482405.1 Firmicutes bacterium UBA7709
CGAGCCTGCCGCCAATCAGGCGGGATACTAGTATTCTGTAACCCCCAGTACTTAATTGCAATTTATTAAAAAAAGGGTTTGACATTGGGGCTCAAATGAAGTAAAATCAATATTGGTCAGTCTTACAGGACATGTTTTCCAGACTGACTGACCAATGATATGCGGTCGTGGCGGAATAGGCAGACGCGCACGGTTGAGGGCCGTGTCCGCGAGGGTATGGGTTCAAGTCCCTTCGACCGCACCAAAGATTAAAAACCGTTGAAATTTCAACGGTTTTTAATCTTTTTTGTTATATTTCGGGGAGAAGGGGCTTGAACGGAAGAATTCCATTCAGCTAAAGCTGAGGAATTCCCGTATGGCACCTACCAGACGTTTGCATACGCAAACGAGGTTAGGTGCGTAACCCGAAAGGGCGCGACCGTCGAGAGAAAGTCCGGTGGACTTTCGAGCAGGAAGCGGTCCAAGCCTGCTGAACGGGCAGGCGAAGGACGGCAGGTGCGAGTGAAACGAGCAGCTGTGTGAGTCCCTTCGACCGCCATCAAAATGTGCACGTAAAATAGATGCCCTGGGTTAAAGACCCAGGATTCGTGCGTTTTGGTACTTTTGGAGCCCTGAAAAAGCCGTTTTTTGAAATGATGTTATCGGCGATTTTGTGGAGTCGAACTACCGCATTTGATGTGTTATACCGAGTTTTAGAAAAACCCGGTCCTAGCACTCTTAAAAATAGAAAAAGAATAAAACCCTTGCAAACCAGCGTTAGAGCCTGAGATTTCATTTTAAACCATCAAAACGGTAAGATCTGGTGACAGCTGTTAGATTTCACTAGCAGTTTCTCTCCATATAAATATATAAAGCGATTCTCTTAACAAAGTATCATTGCAAAATACATTGACAGAATTATGGTGATTGTTGTCGGATTAAAGAATCATTTATCGTTAATTGTCTTCTGTCATTTTTTATGGTATACTTTTCCTAAATTACAATTTAGGAAAACATATATATGCCACGAAAAAATAAAAAAAAGAAGCGAAGTGAAAATAAAAATAACAACAATAATAAACAGCATAATCAGAACCCTAAAAGAATATTGAATAGGGTTCTGATTATTGAGGTGCTGCTATTTTCACTTTATGTAAGCTTTTTTATATTTGGTTCAGCTAATATACCTAATATACCTAAAATGAGTACAATCGGTGGGGCAATTGGTATAGTTGCAGGATTTTTTTCAATCATAGGGGGTAAATGCAATTTGATTGGAATCAGTGCATATATAAAAAGAAAATCACGATCGAATCTGAAAGCACGGTGGTTGGTAGAGCATAAGCATTATGTAATAATATCTGTACTCATTTTAATGAATGTGTGGATGATATCTTCAACGGTTACTTCATATTCGATTGCTGCAGATGGAAATGAGAATGATGCTAAGCCAATTCAAATTGTGGTATCTCCAGAACCAGCTATCGATTCCTCAGAAGGGGCATATCCCGATTCAGGCCCTAGCAGTATTTTATCTTGTGACAATAGCCATTCAATTGTCCCCTCTGATTCGATCCGCAGCTTATACGGTAACGTTTTGGAGGAGGAGTATATCGTGCAGGTGTCCTCATTAATTGGAATGGAGCTATTAACAAAAGAAAATAAGGATTTCCTTAGCGATAAAATAAAGATATGCCTGCAAAAGAAATGCAGTACAGGATACCAGCCTACGAATGAGGAAGTGAATGGGAATGCTGAATTTACCAAGTATACATCTGAGGCCGACACCTTATCAAGATCATTAGATGAGATGATTATGGATGAGGAAACCCTCTTAGAGACTATAGATTTGAGGCTTAATGCATATAAAATCTTTCAGACTAAAAGTTTACGAAGATTATTGGCGAATAATTACGAACGATTGGGTTTGTTTTACTATAAAAC
>DLFX01000004.1:7139-7345 GCA_002482405.1 Firmicutes bacterium UBA7709
ACATTTAACGCATTTATGAAGTCTATTAAATATAGATCGGAATACCTCTGTATGTTAAGCACAGATGATCAGGACTATTACTGGGAGATATATAGAATCGGTCGCTCTTTTTCAACAATTGCATGCATCAATGACTTAGATAACAATTACAAATTACACGCATCATTAATTGCATGTTGCATTTTGGAGTTGTCTTCATCCAATGC
>DLFX01000357.1:0-1954 GCA_002482405.1 Firmicutes bacterium UBA7709
CCATGGTCGACGGCCAGATTGAAGATATTGAAAAGGTCGCCAAGACAGCCGGTATTGTGAAAACCCGTCTGGAGGAAAAGCTTCACTGTAACTTGAGAGAAGTCTGCGTCGCTGCCGCCGGCCGCGCCCTTCGAACCCAGCGCGCCTCTTATCAGATGGAATTTCCCTATCCCCAGCGGATAGATGACGAAATCATCAGCCGCCTGGAAGCCGGAGCCATCGGTGAAGCGGAAGCCATCTTCTCTGATGAACTGAGTGACGAAAACAGCCGACAGTTCTATCTTGTCGGGCATACTGCCGTTCAATATTACATGGACGGCTACCCCACGTCCCATCTATTGGACCACCACGCCCGGAATATTCAGGCGGACGTCATCGCCACCTTCTTGCCCCGGGAAGTCGTGGAAAGCCTGTATTCGGTCATGCACAAGATCGGCCTGGAAGTCGCCAGCCTGACGCTGGAACCCATCGCCGCCATGAATGTGGTAATCCCCAAAAACCTCCGGCTCTTAAACCTTGCGCTGGTGGATATCGGGGCGGGGACTTCGGATATCGCCGTTTCCAGGGATGGCGGAGTCGTGGGATACACCATCGTCACCGTGGCGGGAGATGAGATCACAGAAGCGCTGATGAAAAAATACCTGCTTGATTTCAACACCGCAGATTCGCTTAAAATACAGCTTGGAAGCCAGGAATCCGCCTGTTTTACGGATATTTTGGGCGTCGAGCAGACCATCACCCGGGATGACATGGCAGCCTGCATCGAGGAATCCGTGGACAATCTCTGCCGTGAAATTTCAGAGCATATCTGCGAGGTCAACGGCGCGCCTGTATCCGCGGTTTTCCTGGCCGGAGGCGGCAGTAAGCTTGCAAGCCTGCAACCCGGCATCGCAAAATATATGGAGATGGATGAGAAACGGGTGGCGGTAGCCGGAAACAACTTTCAGGCCTACGCGGTCTCGGATGCATACGAGCTCAACGACCCCGAATACGCCACACCGTTAGGCATCGCCATTTCCGCGGGGCTGAACCTGCTTACAGACAGTTTTCACGTCACTTTAAACGGCGGCCGGGCAGGGCTTTTCCGCAATAATACCATGACGATCCTGGACATTTTAATGATGAACGGATTTTCCTACCGGGATATCATTCCCCAGTCCGGCCGGAAGCTGATCATCCAGGTGAACGGAAAGCAGGCCCTGTACCATGGCACCCCCGGCGAGCCTGCAACGCTCCTCAAAAATGGGCGGGAAGCCAGGATCTCGGACCTGGTGTATACGGGAGACGACATTGAATTTTCTCCTGCTGTAAACGGTCATCCGGCCCGGTGTTTCCTGAAGGATCTGCTGGAAGGCGGCTCCGTCCGGTCCGCCACTGTCAACGGAAAACCCGCCTCTCCGGATACGCTGCTTAGAACCGGAGATGTGGTGGTCACGGAGGATAGGCTTGTGGAACAACCGGCTATTGCGGCAGAGGAATCGGATGTGCATGAGCCGGAGATAGACGGCGCTTCCGCTTCCCGCGCCTTCACCGAGCTCAATTTAAACGATAAGCCCCTGGTTCTTCCGCCAAAATCCGACGGTTCCCCTTATTACCTTATGGAAATGCTGGAGCTGTCCGGGATCGATCTGAGCCATCCTACCGGGGAAATCGTTCTCCGCGTCAACGGTGTGGACGGTCTGTTTCTGGATGAATTGAAATCCGGGGATCACGTGGAGATTTATTTTAGAGGCTAACAAAAAAGACCCTCTACCTTTGGAGGGCCTTGCTCACTTGGATTCTCATCCGGCGTAGTACAACAGCATGCTGAGCTGGCATTCTGCGTCTCCCGTATTTCGATATGAATGAGGCACATCCGCCATAAACCGGAGGGAATCCCCCTGTTTCAGACAGAATTCCTTATCGGCGGCTTCGATATGAACGCCTCCCGCAAACACCGTAATATATTCCTCGG
>DLFX01000357.1:1985-5134 GCA_002482405.1 Firmicutes bacterium UBA7709
GCGCTGCTCGTCAAAGATAAACGCGGGATAGTTGATATATTTGCCCCCATCTTCAATTATCGGTTGGACTGCGTCGACGCGAATGACCGTCGCCGGCTCCGCGCCTTGTTCTATCAGGGATGTAAAGGAGACTTTATAACCGTTGGCAATTTTCCAGAGGACGGAGATGGTCGGATTGGCGTCGCCTTTTTCGATCTGGGCCAGCATGCTGCGCGAAACTCCTGTCGCCTTTGCCGCCGCGTCCAGCGTCGATTTCTTGCGTTCCCGGATTTGTTTCATATTTTGAGAAACAGCGTTGTTGATGTTCATAATAATTCTCCTTCCGTAGCATTGACAGTATATCGGACATATAGTACAATATGAAGGAAACAATATATTGTATTTTTAGTCCATTATACCATCGTTGTCGGAAGGAGGCAACTGTCATGTTCAGCTGGTTAAACTTTCTCACTTACGCAGTCATCACAGCGGTGACCCCCGGGCCGAACAACATCATGTCCATGTCCAATGCCGGACGGTTCGGGTTCAAGAGATCCATACCTTTTAACCTTGGGATCTGGGGCGGATTTTCAATCGTGATGCTTCTATGCACCCTCCTCGTCCGCCTGATGTCCTCCATCATTCCGAAGATCGAATTTCCGATGATGGTGATCGGCGCGGCCTATATGCTGTATCTGGCATGGAAAACGTTCACAAGCCCGGCGGAGATATCGGAAAACAGCTCCAGGAGCGGCTTCCTTTCCGGCTTTGCGCTGCAATTTATCAACCCCAAAATCTACATATACTGCATTATCTCCATGGAAGCCTATATCCTGCCGTATTACGGCAACGATCCCTTGACCCTGTTCGGATTTGCCATGCTGCTGGCTTTTATCGGCTTTGCGTTTACGGTCTGCTGGTCCGCCTTCGGCTCTATTTTCAAACTTTTGTTTTCCAGGTATGCGAAAGCAACCAACACGGTCATGGCCCTGCTGTTAGTATATTGCGCCATATCCTTATTTCTATAATAGGCCCTTATAACAGGCCGCGCTAGATCTTGAAAACCGCGCAGACGTGATCCGTCCACCCCTCCGACTCTGCCGGTTTATTCGATTACCGTGATTTTTTCCTGATCCGGCAGATGAGGCTCGGCGGTATTCGCGGCATAGCCCAGCAGAACGCCCATTCCGCATTCATAGCCCTCCGGAAATTTCAATCTTCTTTTGAAATCGGCGGCCTTGCCCCCGGCAAAGGCTAACCCTACGAAGCCGCAGTGAAGGTTGGCGATTCCAAGGGATGTTGCGGCAAGAACAATGTTTTGGGCCAGGATGCCGCAGTCGATGAGCTCCGCCCCTTTCGGAAACGCTTCTTTTATTGCGACGACGATCATGCAGGGAGCATTGTAGAACAGCTTGCCTCCCCTGGCCATGATGCGTTCATACATGGATTTGTCCCCCATTCCCGAAAGGATCTTCATTCCTTCCGCTTCCATTTCATCGATGAGGTTTTTATCCTTCACGACGATTACCTGCCAGCCCTGCCGGTTCATCCCGCTGGGCGCCTGTATCCCCGCCTGGGCTATCGCCATGAGCTTCTCATCCTCCGGCAATTGATCCGTATAGCTGCGGCAGGAATACCGCCCGGCTATTGTTTTTAATGTGTCATTCATTACATTATATCCTTTCTTGCTCTAATCAGATTTGACAGTCATTTCACTTCGATCCGACTCAATACTAATATCCCCAATCATCCACTTTCCACTCGCCTTTGCCGCTATCTCTGATAAGGATCCAACACCAATCCGTGTAAGTCGAATTTGGATTCAAGCTCCCGTCTCCGCCGGAAGAATCTACGGAAAAGTCGGAATAAACAACAATCACATTGCCCTCGCTGACTCCGTTAACAGAACCGCGTCCTCCAGTCATATAACTAGTAATTTGATTGTTGGATTTTTCTTCATCGTACCACAGTTTCGTCAACTCACAGCCCTTAAAGCTTCCGAATTTAGCGATGACACTTTCCATAGCGTCCCGTATTTCCTCCTCGCTGAACTTATCCGAGTGACTGCTGGTATATCCGTTATACAGTATATCGCTCAGTTTTCGGTTTGAAGTGGTATATTCGCTGTATTTCTCAAGCTTTGTCTCCAGGCTGTCGCCGTCCTTGTAAAGCTCCGGGTTGTCATCCATCCATGAATACCGCTCGAAGAACGGCTCTGCCGATGACGGACCGAAACTCCAGGATCCGCCGTTGCTGCTGACAAGCAGAGTGCTGTTCTTTAAAAGCGCGTTTATTTCGCTGGCGAAGTCAATCATTTTTCGCGCGTCAAGCGCTTCGGTGCCGTTAACATCAAATTCAAGTTTTTCCGTGCGGAGAACGTTCTCCTTGCCGCCCTTCTCCGGTGAAAAAAGGGAAAACGTATATGTGCAAATTCCCTGAAACATTCCGGGGTTATACCGCAGGAGATACTGTTTTCCATCCAGCTTTGCAAGGAACAGCTCATCCCAGCCTACGTGGGACAAATTGAGCGTTTCACTCCAGATCTCGCTTCCGCCGGCGTCCTTAACGAGGAGCGTTGCTGAATTCGCTTCTATTTGTGATTTATCAAGGTAAATGGATTCGTCTTTTCCGTCCTGATTTACGTCTGCGCGCGCGATCTGAGCCTGAATTTCATCCGCTGGAACAAGATTTTCCCCGCTCGTCTTATTAGCGGTAAGTCCGATGCATAAGACCACGACAAGCGCAACCGAAACAGCGATAACCCAGATTTCAGGCTTTTTGAAATTCAATATATTCTTGATGCGTCCCTTGATATTTCCTTCGCCAAAGGCAAGAGGACTGCCGTTAACAGGGCGGCGGCCTGTTGCCATAGAGATCAGGGACGTTGAATAAACCTTCTTTATGCCGCTGTCCATTTCCTTTAATACCTTCTCGTCACAGGACATTTCCATGTCTGAGCTCATAAGAATAAAGGCCGCCCATACGAGGGGATTGAACCAATGAACGCAGAGAACAAGGAACGCAAACATCTTTACTACATGATCAAAGCGTTTGATATGCGTCTCCTCGTGCAGGATGATGCAGCTTCTTTCCTCTGGGCTAAGCCCGGTAGGAATATAGATTTTAGGGCGTATCAAACCGAGCACAAAAGGGGTTTTCAAATTTTCAGC
>DLFX01000106.1 GCA_002482405.1 Firmicutes bacterium UBA7709
ATTTCAACGAAGCCGAACTTGTTCGAGCTCCGGTTTGTCCTGACCCAGCCTCTAACAACGACCTCCTTGCCGGCATAAAGCTCTGTATCGGTAAAAAGCTTTTTCAATTGTATGTCTTTCATTTTGAAATCTCCTTGATTAAAATATTACAAGGAAAGCTTGCCGAAGCAAACTTTCCTAAAATTCCATACTTATTCTATCNNCGTCGCCCATCCTTCAAGCGGTGTTTGAGAAAATGTGCCTGAGAAAACCGAAAAAGCCGCTCATTTCCGGCAGGAGAGATAATGCAGGGGAAATGCCGGTTGATTTTCTGCGAAAAGGGGTATAATATGTACATGATAGTTAGTTGTCGCTAACCAGGAAAGAAATGAGGAATGAGTTATGAGTTACGAAGCATGGAAAGATAAAACTTCTGAGTTCAAAACAATCGATGTGCGCCACTTGCAGGGAAATTTCTTCCCCGGTCTGCAGAAACAGGCCAAAGGCGTAAAAGTGGGAGAAGGGCTGAAGATCATCCAGACCTTCGAGCCCCATCCTCTATATGGGGCTTTGGAGGCCCTTGGCTTTGAGCATCACACGGAACAGGCCGGCGAGCATGAGTTCCATGCCTATTTTTACCGTGCAGAGGAAAAGGGAGATGCTGAATCCGCGCCCTTCCGTATGAAACCAGGCTTTTGTTATCGCTGGCCAATGCGGTGGGCGCGGGGAGGATGCGCCCAGCCTCCCGGGAGTTGGTGAAAGCGTATGCCTACGGCGTGGATTCCGCCGCCTTGGACGACGTATTCGAGCTTCTGGCATGGAACCAGGGCATCGGATATTTCAGCTCGGAGATTGGGCCTTCCCCGCTGTTCCAGGCCTACAAGCTCATCAAGACCCAGGAGAAAAAAGGGACAGTCCGCGACGAAATCAAGCAGATGCTCATGGAGCAGTTCGGAGAGAAAAACGCGGAGATTTCGGTGCAGTAGACCATCGGTAAGGCAAATCAACGGCGCGGCAGATCAACAGAAAATCGGCAGACGGCGGGTGATTCGTTCGTCTGCCGTTTTCCTGTGGATACAGCAAAATCCCGGAGGGAAATCAGCAAACGGCGATCAGGCACATCCAGCCCTTTTTATTGTGATGCAGCTCCGCCTTTTGAAAGCCTGCGCGCAAAAGGCGCTCCTTCAGCTCTTCGCCCCGATGGATGGTCATTCCCTCTATGCGGCCCGTCCAGGTGGTATCGAGAGGGTCATCCGCTTCACAGCAGATGAAAAGCTCGCCCTTTGGCTTTAGGACGCGCCTGATCTCCTTAAAGGCGGCGTCCAGATCCGGCCAGAAGTAGACGGTTTCAAAGGCGGTCACATAATCGAGGGTTTGATCAGGATAGGGCAGGGCCGCAACATCCCCCTGACGGACCGTGCACCGCTTCCCAAGATAGGCAGCATTGACCTTTTGGCTGTATGCAACGCTTTCCGCCGAATAATCCAATCCGTCCACAATGCTTTCCGGCACATCCCTGAGCATTTTTGCGATGTTGGCCCCGCCGCCGCAGCCTACGTCCAATATATGCGCGCCCTTCCTCAGCGTCAGATGCGAAAAACCCCACTCAGCCAACCCTGCGTGCCCGGTATTCATGACCCTCAGCATCATTCTGCCAAGGACGCCACTTGGCTTTCTCGTGTTTTGAAAAAATCGGTTCAACATATATAGACCTCCCGTTTAGCGAATACCGTAAACGATTCCAATATCTTTAAGGAACATCGGGATGCGCAGAATGGCGGGGATGAACTTCTGCTGAGAGGTGCGCTCCATATGCACCTCAGTCAGGCCCCACGTCCGCATTTCCCGGAGCAAATCATCCGCATCCCCGTAAAAAATCGGGTTATAAAACAAATCGTGGAATATAAAGGGCGAGCCTTTTTTCACCACTCGCAGGGCTTCCCGGACGACCAACCGCTTTTGCGGCTGGGTTTTCACTTCGTGGAATACAAAATTGCTGACCGCAAGATCAAAGGTTTCCTGTTCAAAGTCCAGCTTTGCCGCGTCGCCCTTTTGAAAATGGACGCGTTCTGCCACACCCTCGGCCTGCGCGTTTCTCTCGCATTGCTCTTTTGCATAGTCCCACTCGACGCCCCAATAGTCCACCCCTGTCACCTGGGCGTCGGGAAATTTTTTTGCGACGCGGATGGAAAGCGCGCCGCTGCCGCAGCCAATATCCAATGCCCTTCCGTTCCCGTCCCATACGACCCGCTGAATCAGATCATCCAGGATTTTAGCGGAAACCTGCCCGCCGCTATAGGAAAAAAGCCGGTACGCTTTCGACATGATAGCGCCCATCATCAGGAATAACAGGGTGAACAGCATTAAAACAATTCGCACGGTCCACAGGATGGCCGCCGGCCACGCCGCAGGCAGTGCGGTAAGGCTGACGACTGTCAGAATCAACGCTGCCGCAAAGCCAATCCACGGGGCAACGAGGCCTTTCCTGGGAACCCAGTTCCCATAATCAATTTTCGTATCCATATTCACCACACTTTCTATCTCACTACATGATATCCATCTGTTTTTCTATATCACCACGTGATATCCATTTGTTTACAGCCCGATTGGGGGATATTCGCACCCGGGCAGGTTCAAATGCAAATCAGATGCATATTTGATTCAATAAATAAATTGAATGCGGTTAGCTTTAACTAACTAGATTATACTACCGAATTCTATAAAACTCAACCTTTTAAATTGAAATATGGCAAGGAACACTTTAAGGAGGCTTTCACGATGGAGGGAGACCTTCACGGCGNNCTTTACGGTGGGAAAGGCTTTTACAGCAAACAAAGCGCAAGAAAAAGCACAGGAGGCATTGAACCTCCTGTGCTCTTGCTGCAAATCCCATGGGATATCGGTGTCAAGTCAGTGAAACTATTTCTTTCCCCGGCGGAAGCACATAAACCAATCCAGGCAGTACTGGTCGTCGGTTTGGTTGTCCATGCGGTCTTTGGCTGTTCCGCAGGATCCGGCGGTGGGAACGATGACGTCGTCACCGGGACGCCAGTCGGCGGGCGTTGCAACACCGTCGCTGTCGGCTTTCTGCAGGGCCATGACGATGCGTTTGATCTCGTCGAAATTGCGGCCGGTGGAGAGCGGGTAGTACAAGATGGTGCGGATCTTGGCGTTAGGATCAATCACAAATACCGCGCGCACGGCCTGTGTATTGGACTGTCCGGGCTGCATCATACCGTATTTATTGGCAACCTCCATGCGGATATCCTCGATCAGCGGGAACTTGACCTCGACGTTCTTTTTCCCGTTCCACTCCAGTTCCTGAATCTTGCGCAGCCATGCGATGTGCGCATAGAGGGAGTCCACCGAAAGCCCGACGAGCTCGGTATTGAGGGCTTTGAATTCATCCGCCATGGAGGCGAACGTCATAAACTCGGTTGTGCAAACGGGCGTAAAGTCAGCGGGATGGGAAAAGAGGATGACCCATTTCCCTTTATAGTCTTCGGGAAAATTGATTTCTCCCTGTGTAGTTACAGCCTTGAAGCTCGGCGCAGTATCGCCGATTAAGGGCATTCTCGTTACTTGCATTTCATCCATTTTTCATAACCTCCTGTTCTTTTCAATGATTGGGAATACTTATAGCGTTATTATAGCAGTACTGCCAACCGGCTTCTGTAACCATGTCACATATCTCCCTTACCCCTCAGCTTTTTTCCCATATCATGCTGAGAAAAAAATGGCAGACGATTCTACTTTCTCTGCTTGAAGAAGTCTTTGGAAAGGACAGATCCAAGCCTTTAAAATGTCGAGCAGGGAGTATCCCATTTCTCTTGCTCAAAATGTCGAGCAGAGAGTAGCCTTCCCGCTCCCCTTGTTCAGAT
>DLFX01000401.1:0-2492 GCA_002482405.1 Firmicutes bacterium UBA7709
TGTTCGGAACTAGGAGTCAAAGAGCTCACCTTATACGGATTCACCGTAGATAATACGAAGAGGCCCGCAGTACAAAAAGAAGCGTTCCAACAGGCCTGTGTCGACGCGGTGATGGAACTGGTGGGCAAAGATGCGGAGCTGCTGGTGCTGGGAAATGCCGAGTCCCCAAGCTTTCCGAAGGAGTTGATCCCCTATACCCAGCGGGTAAAGTTCGGCGACGGCAGGATCAAGGTCAACTTTTTGGTAAATTACGGCTGGGATTGGGATTTAAGCCATCAAGGCGGGCTGGCTTCAAAGGATATTTCCAGAATGGACCTGATCATCCGCTGGGGCGGGCGGAGGAGACTTTCCGGTTTCCTCCCGATCCAGTCGGTCTATGCGGATATCTATGTGCTGGACGAGCTGTGGCCGGATTTTCTTCCGGAGCAGCTTGACAGGGCGCTGGAATGGTNNCCCAGGATGTGACCTTGGGGGGCTGAGGGCGGCCTCCGGCTTGGCCGAAAAACAGATCCCGCCTCATCATGTATACAATATTCCTGCCGGAAAAGTGCGAATAACAAATTGCTTTCATTTTTCTTTTATGTTAGATTTATTGCATATTAAAGAAGAGAAAAGGAATAGTCAGTGATGAAAAAGCTTCTGATTATAGTGATAGAGGGTTGTTCGCTCGAATATATTTCCCTGGAAAATACACCTAACATTTACCGCATTGCGAAATCGGGCTTCTGTAAATGTTTGAAATCCGCAGTCCCTGCGATATCCAGCGTAAATCATACGACGATACTGTCCGGAAAATTTCCCTGTGAACATAGGATGATCGGAAATTCTGTTTACCACCGGTCGACGGGGGAAACGGAGCTGTTGGAAAACCCGGGGCAGCAGGAAATTGAGACCATTTTGGATTTCATGCATAAAAAGGGGGCCTCCACCGCGATGCTTTCCGTGGAAAGATGGATCCCTGAAAATCTGGGGCGCAGCGTTGATTTCAACATCTGCGCGGAGAATCCGCAGGATATTCTGGTACGGTATCTGGATATGCCTTCGCCGCCTCCTGTGGAAAGCATGGAGGCAGCCGCATGGATCCTGGACGCGTGCTGGCGCCTGATTAAAAAGAATTCCATCGATACGGTTTATTGCGTGACCAACGATTATATGATGCGTCATTATGCTCCCGACTCCGAGGAAGCTCTTGCGCAGATGAGAAAGATCGACAAATGGATCGGAAAGATCTATGACCTGGAGCCTGAGCGGGAGCTTTACATCACCGGGGGCTGCGGAATGAGCGGCAGGGCGAAGCTGGTCAATCTGCAGCAGATACTCACCTGGAACGGATTTGACGTGCACTGCCATTTCCCCTGGCGCGAGGCTTCCGGCTGTTCCCGTCAGGAGACCATAGATGAGGAAATTCCGCCGCAGCAGATAGGCATGAGCTTTCTCTATCTAAAGGGCGATGGGGAGCAGCAAAGAGAAAAGCTGGAAAAATTTCTGGAGGAGGCGCCTTATGTGGATATGATAAGCCCAAAGGAGGAGGCCGCAAGAAGATTCAACCTTCCGGCGGATATGATCGGCGATTATCTGGTCTTTGCGGCGGACGGTTACACTTTCGGCGAATTCGACGGGGAAGAGCAGGAATTGGAAGGCGCCCGTTCAAACGGGGCGCTGATGGAACGCGCGACGCCGCTCATTGCGGTCAACGCGCCTGAAGTGCCTGAAAAATATCGGTATAACAGAGACATCGTGAAGATCATCATGGAATCCCGGGACAAATTCTAGCCAAATTCGTGTTTCCGCCATTGCTGACAGGTATTTAAAAAATATGAAAACGGATCTTAAAGATTTATCAATAAAAGAGATGGAGCGTTATCTCGAAAAGCTGGGGGAAAAGAAGTTCCGCGCCAGGCAGATATTCAGCTGGCTCTATAAGGGGGCCGAGAGCTTTGAAGAGATGACAGACCTGTCAAAGGAACTGCGGCGGAAGCTCGACGAAAACGCTGAAATAGGTACGCTTCGGATTTTAAAGAGTCAGAGCTCCGAAAAGGATGGAACCAGAAAGTATTTGTTCGGCCTGAAAGACGGCAATTCCATCGAAACCGTATTTATGAAATATAAGTTTGGAAATACGGTCTGCATTTCATCCCAGGCGGGTTGCCGGATGGGATGCGGCTTTTGCGCCTCCGCGATCAACGGGCTGCAGAGGAATCTCACCGTCGGCGAGATGGCGGACCAGATTATTTCCATCGAAAGGGACACGGGAGAAAAAGTCGGAAACGTCGTCGTCATGGGAACGGGAGAGCCTTTTGACAACTATGAAAACCTCTCCGGATTTATCAAAAATATACATGAAGAGGACGGCTTGAATATCGGAATGCGCAGCATCACAGTTTCGACCTGCGGGCTGATTCCAAGGATGGAGGATTTTGCCAGGGACTTTCCACAGGTCAATCTTGCCGTTTCCCTTCACGCTCCAAGCGATGCGGTCAGAAACAAGCTGA
>DLFX01000401.1:2548-7556 GCA_002482405.1 Firmicutes bacterium UBA7709
CCCTTGTGAAAGGGCTTAACGACAGCGACAGGAGCGGGTCAGAGCTTGCGGAAAAGCTTCGCGGGCTCAACTGCCACGTCAACCTGATCCCTCTGAACCGAGTCGCCGAGACCGGCCTTTCCGGCACGGAGCGGGCAGACGCGGAGCGGTTTCGGGATATTCTGGAAAAGCGTGGAATACAGGTAACTATAAGGCGGGAGCTGGGAGCCGACATCGACGCGGCCTGCGGCCAGTTGAGGCTGAAAAACAGCGGGCGGACAGCCGGACAAGCTTAAATAAAAATGAGTAAACAGCTTTCTCGTCTTGCCCGGAGGTACCACATAGTGTATAATGAGTTAAACTCATAAAATAATAAGGGGGGCGATTAATATGGTTAAATTATTAATTGGTCACAAGGGCAGCGGTAAGACAAAAAATATGATACAGCTGGCCAATGACCGGGTTGAGAAAAGTGATGGGAGCGTCGTTTTTATCAACAAAAATCATAGACTGATGTATGACTTAAAGTATAAGATCAGAGTTGTCTGCATGGAGGAGTANNAAGACTGATGTATGACTTGAAGTATAAGATCCGGCTTGTGTGCATGGAGGAATATGAGCATATAACCAACAGCGACGAATATGTCGGATTCCTTTACGGGATCATCAGCTCAGATCATGATATTGAAGTTATTTTTATAGATAGCATATTAAAACATGCTGATGTGAGCATTTCAGATCTGCCGGAATTTTTAAGCAGGCTGGACGGCCTATCAAAAAAATATGAGATAGAGTTTATTGTCAGCATAAGCGCATCGGCCGAGGAACTCGGTGATATCGTGAAACAGTACGAGATACTGAATTAATACGTTCCTGATTTATGAGGTAAATCCGGCGGTGATCTGATCACCGCCTTATGTTTTGTGCAGCACACTGTTCGCAACGGAGGAACGGCTTTGAAAAAATTGATTTTATGGGATCTGGACGGCACCCTGATGCATTGCGGCGCAGACGGTACAAGGGCGCTGAATGAAACCTTCCGGAAGCTCTACGGCGTGGAGGAAGCTTTCTCGAAAGCGGGGATCGGACATGCGATGGACGCTGTGATCCTGGACCGGATCATGGAGACCAATCATCTGGACCGAACCGGCCTTGACCATGTGAAGGAAGTATATATCGAGGTTCTGGGCACCATTCTGAACCAAAACCCCAGGAAGAGGGTCCTGCCGGGGGTTAAGGACCTGCTGGAATACATCGAAGAGAGCGCGAATGTTTACAGCGCCCTGTTGACGAGCAATCTTCGCATCGGGGCGGAGACCAAGCTGCGGTCCGTCGGGCTGGACGGGTTCTTTTCTGTCGNNAAGAAATGGGACGCCGCGGTAAAAGGGATCCGGGAGGCGGAGAACTATTACGGCCAGCGCTTTGAGAAGGAAAATGTTTACATAATCGGAGACAGCATTTATGATATCGAATGCGCCAAGAGAATTGAAGCGGTAAGCATCGGCGTGGCGACGGGCTTTGCGGATTACGAACTGCTGAAAGAGAAAGATCCCGATTATTTATATGAGGATCTGTCCGACTGGAAGACGCTGGTGAAGGAGCATAAGTGGTGAAGAAGTTAGTAGCATTTATTATCACATCAGCGGTGCTGTTCAGCACCATGGAAGTTGTTCTGAAAATTGCGGGAACTCAGCTTGACTCATTTCAGCTCACCATGATCAGATTCTTTGTCGGGGGCTTGTTCCTTCTGCCCTTCGCGCTGATGGAAATCAGGAAATATCATACGGCAATCACGAAAAAAGACTACCTGCATATGGCTGCGATGGGTATCGTATGCATCTGTGTCAGCATGATATTTTTTCAGTTTGGGGTGGAAAACTCAAAGGCGTCCACCGCCGCCGTGATCTTTTGTCTCAATCCGATGTTCACCTTGATTTTCGCGCATTTCATGACCGAGGAAAAATTGAACCGGGTCAAACTGATCGCTTTAGCCGTGGGGCTCATCGGCATTGTATTCATGATCAATCCGCTGCATATGGAGCGGGGAAACACCCCTCTGGGCGTCACCTATACCATACTCGCCGCCGCGACCTTCGGGTTGTACAGCGCTATGGGGAGGACCAGCATCAAGCGGCTCCGCGGAATCACACAGACCAGCATCAGCTTCCTGTTCGGTTCCGCCGTCATGATTCCGGTCCTGCTGATCATGGGCCGGCCGCTCACCTCCGGAATCTCTGCGGGTAATATCCTGATTGTGCTCTACATCAGCATCGCAGTCACAGGATTTGGATATCTCTTCTATTTTCTTGCAATGGAAGTATCCGACGCGGCCACGGCATCCATCGTATTCTTTGTGAAGCCCGCCCTGGCGCCGGTTATCGCCGTGATTACCCTCCACGAGGCGGTGGGGATTAACGGATTGATCGGTATTCTTCTGATCTTTGCAGGATCATATATTAACCTTAGAGAGCAGAAAAAAATAAAAGGAAGCGATAGCAATGAAGCAGATAACGATTAAGGATTTTGAGGATACCTTTCTCGGCAGGGAGCCGAAATCCCTGGGCGTCTATCAGTATTACGCCGTTCTGGTCCCGCTGGTGGAAAAGGACGGAGAACTGCATATCCTGTATGAGGTCCGCGCCGAAAGCCTGAAGAAACAGCCCGGCGAGGTCTGTTTCCCCGGAGGAAGGATCGAAAATGACGAGCCGGCGGAGGAATGCGCCGTGCGGGAGACTTCCGAAGAGCTGAATGTGAAAAAATCCGATGTGAGGGTCATCGCCCAGATGGATTTTTTGCATACCTACAGCAATTTTACCCTCTATTCCCTTCTGGGCGTCATCGATTACGAGGTCGTATCCAGGGCGGAAGTCAACCCCGATGAGGTAAAGGAGATCTTTCTCGTTCCCGTTTCTTTTTTTGCGGAAAATGAGCCGGAAATGTATTACTTTGACGTTCTTCCAAATATTGGGCCGGATTTTCCCTATGAAAAGATCAATTTGAAAGATGGATATAATTGGAGAAAGGGCAGGTCGACAGTGCCGATTTACCGCTATGGGGATAGGGTCATATGGGGCCTGACGGCGCGAATTACCAACCATTTAATGGATTTGGTCACCGGGAAAATTTAGGGGTGATTGCACCTTTTAATCTGTTTTCTGGAAAAATTTGAGGGTTTTTTTTTTGTTGGCATCCTCCTATACTTGTTAACGAGGGGAAATCATAGAAATCCGATACTGTTAAGAGATATGCCGATCGGGAACATTGAAAACATTTAGAACGGTCGGCAGAAGTGATAACCAGAAGGAGGACAAACATGAAAAACCGATTTGTCAAAATTACGTTAGTACTTACTATGCTGCTTGTAATGGCGGTGCCGGCTCAGGCCTTCGCAGCGGAAAAAAATTGCAGTCTCAATCAAACAAAGACACTGAATACACAAATAAGTAAAATATACAGCCAAATACCACAGACGACAATTAACAAGTTCATGCAAAACCTGTCACAGTGCTCTAAGAGCAAGGTTGACGTTACACAGCTTCAAAACATCTTAAAGCAGTGTAACGGAGGCAAGATCACCGTGACTGCGCCGTCCGACGAAGATACGACCGGAAACACAGGGACTGAGCCAGGAAATACAACCACGAAACCTGATGACACAGCGACGAATCCCGGAAACACCACGACCACCCCTGCAGATCCAAAGGGTAACGACACTACGTCAAATACGGATTCCAACACAGGGAATTCCGCAGCGCTCGGAACCTATGAGCAGCAGGTCGTCNNGTCGTCGATCTGGTAAACCAGGAAAGAGCTGCGGCTGGACTTTCCGCGTTGAAGGTAAACACAAAGCTGTCTGCAGTGGCTGAGAAGAAAGCGGAAGATATGGCTGTCAACAACTATTTCTCCCACACTTCGCCTACATACGGTTCACCCTTCGATATGATGAAACAGTTTGGCATCAGCTACACTTCAGCGGGTGAAAACATCGCGATGGGTCAGAAAACCCCCGCGGATGTCATGAATGGTTGGATGAACTCATCTGGCCACAGAGCCAACATCTTAAATACCAGCTACACTGAAATCGGCGTTGGCTATGTAACAAACAGTAACGGAACCGGATACTGGGTACAGGAATTCATCAGACCGTAACCTAATCCGTAACTTAAATATGAATTTATTCCCCTATATAACCTCATGTAGAAAAGAAGGCGCAGCTGCAAGGCTCGCCTTTTTTTCTTTTTTCATTTATAATAAGGTCATAAACCTGTGTAATAAAGGAGGAATCATTATGACCTTTCAGTTAGCCCTATGCCAGATGAAAGTATCCATGGATAAAAAGCAGAACCTTTCCAAAGCCGGCTCGATGATCAGAGAAGCGGCAGAAAAGGGGGCCCGGGTGATCGCCCTGCCGGAGATGTTCAACTGCCCCTATTCCAACAAGTATTTTCGGGAATACGCCGAAGAGGAAGGCGGGGAGACAGTCCGGTTTCTTTCTTCCCTGGCCAGGGAGCAGAAGATATATTTAATCGGCGGGTCCATTCCCGAACTCGATCATGACAAGGTCTATAACACGAGCTTTTCCTTTGACCCGAAGGGCAAAATTATTGGCAGGCACAGAAAAATCCACTTGTTCGATATCGATGTGAAGGGCGGGATCCGTTTCATGGAATCGGAAACCCTGACGCCGGGAGAGGATATGACGGTATTCGATACGGAATTCTGCAAGCTCGGCGTCGCCATCTGCTATGACGTCNNCTTCCCTGAACTGTTCCGAAAGATGGCTTTGGCCGGCGCAAAGCTGGTGATCCTTCCGGGAGCTTTCAATATGACCACGGGTCCGGCCCACTGGGAGCTTACCGTAAGGGCTAGGGCGCTGGACAATCAGATCTATTTTGCGGCGGTTTCTCCGGCCAGGGATTTGGAAGGGCCGTATCAGGCTTACGGAAATTCCTGTATTGCCAACCCTTGGGGGGAGTTTTGCGGCAAGACAGACGCGGGAGAATCCATCGTATATGCAAAGATCGACCTG
>DLFX01000401.1:7590-9028 GCA_002482405.1 Firmicutes bacterium UBA7709
GCACAGGAGGCCGGCCCTATATTAGAGCAGGGCTCAGAGACAGGGTTCGGAGGCGGGATTTGCAGGCCGCGGAACGGGTTACAAAAGAGACTGTATGAATGTAACAATTTTGTAAAAAAAGCTTTTGTTATCCATATGGATAAGGTATAATTATCCTAGATTATTTTCTACAATTCTTAAGGAGGAGAAGAAGAAATGATGAAAAGAGTATTAGCGTTACTATTAGCCTTCATACTCGTATTTGGATTGGTTGCCTGCGGCAGCGGCGGAGACGAAGGGAAAGATCAGGGACAGACTCCTGCGGAAACCTATGAAATCGCTATGATTACCGATATCGGAACCATAGACGACAAGTCGTTCAATCAGGGAACCTGGGAAGGCGTTGAGGCGTACGCGAAGAAAAACGAAATCTCACATAAATACTACAAACCCACAGAGCAGACCACGGACGCTTATCTTGCGGCGATCCAGCTCGCAGTAGAAGGCGGGGCAAAGGTCATCGTAACCCCGGGCTTCTTATTCGAGCCGCCTATTTTTGAAGCGCAGGATTTATATCAGGACGTGCATTTTATCCTGATCGACGGCTATCCGAACAATGGAGAGCAGGGCGACGCCTATGTTGAAAAGACGGGCGATAACACGGTCGGCATCAAATTTGCCGAAGAGCAGTCAGGATACCTGGCAGGCTACGCCGCTGTAAAAGACGGATACACCAAGCTTGGATTCATGGGCGGAATGGCTGTTCCCGCCGTTGTGCGTTACGGCTACGGCTTCGTACAGGGCGCTGAAGCAGCCGCTAAGGAAATGGGCCTCACAAACGTTGAAATGAAATACCACTATACGGGAGGATTCGATGCGACTCCTGAAGTTCAGACCCTCGCAGCTTCATGGTACGCAGCGGGAACCGAAGTGATCTTCGCTTGCGGCGGCGCCGTCGGCAACTCCGTAATGTCCGCCGCTGAAGCTTCGGGAGCAAAGGTCATCGGAGTCGACGTCGACCAGAGTTCCGAATCCGATACGGTAATCACTTCCGCCATGAAGGGGCTTTCCGCCGCGGTTGAAGATTCTCTGTCAGCATATTATGCCGATAAATTCCCCGGTGGACAGAACCTTGTTTATGCCGCCGATAAGGGAGGCGTACAGCTGCCTATGGATACTTCCAAGTTCACGAAGTTTACCAAGGCTGATTATGACGCCGTTTATGCAAAACTGGCCTCAGGAGAAATCAAGCTGCAGAAGGACACCGATGCAAGCGGAAAAGCGATTGAAAATCCCACAGATCTGGGCATGAAGCTCATAAAGATCACCGTAATCTAATATCGGGGTTCAAAGACAACGATAAAAAGAGCAGGCGACACTCTCGCCTGCTCTTTTTCAAGGAATTTCACCGTTTATTTTTTTAAATAAATCGGGTATACTCTAATTACCAGAAATCTGA
>DLFX01000087.1 GCA_002482405.1 Firmicutes bacterium UBA7709
GCGCATGCCCGCCGGGAATGCTCTGCAGCACCAGCGCAATGCCATACCACACAAAGGAAAAGCCCAGGGTGACGATGACGGCTGGAATGTTCAGGATCCGAATGAGAAGACCCATAAGCCCGTAAGCCAGCCACGCGGCCAGTATCAGCACGATACCCAGCACCGGCTTTTCATATAGCACGGTGGCGGCCAAAACGCTGACAAGACCCATATAATTTCCTATGCTCAGGTTTACGTGGCTCAGGCCGATGATGTAGGTCTGGCTGATCGCCGCCAATATCAGCGGCAGGGAGCCGCTGATCAGCAGTTCGGCCCCGAACAGCGTAAAAGTATTTTTCTGAATAAGTCCGCAAGCTATATAGATGGCCAGCATGGCCAGTATTGGCGTAAGGATTGAAAGATCCATCCGCCGTCCTGTCTTCTCAAGCTTTTCCTTTTTATTGTCGGCGGCCTTAAACGAGGCCTCAATGATGCTGTCCTTGCTGATATCATCGTGCTTAAGCGTCTCCACGATGGTGCCATAGCGCATGACCAAAACCCGGGAACAGCTCCCAAGCTCCGATTCATCAGAGCTATACCAGATGATCAGCTTGCCCTGTGCCGCCGCTTTCTGAAATACATCGTAAAGCTGGCGTTTGGTTTCCACATCTACGCCCCGGGTCGGATCGTCGAGCAGGATGATATCCGCGTCTGCCAGCAGCGCACGCGCGATCAGCACTTTTTGCTGATTGCCCCCGCTGAGGCTGACGATGCCGGACTTAGGGCTCTCGCCCTTAATCTTCAGCTGATCGTACCAGACTGACGCCCTCTCGATGATTTTGCTGGGCGGGTTGACGGCAAACAGCGCTTTGCGCATCAGCGATGTGATGGCAATATTATCCGCGACGGACCAAAGCGGGAAATTGCCCTCCGCCTTTCTGTCTCCGGTCACATAGGCGATGGACCCTTTGCGCTGAATTTTTTTGCGAAGACCCATAGGCAGGTCAAATATGGCGTGAAGGAGATCCTTCTGCCCATTTCCTTCAAGACCCGCGATACCGATGACCTCTCCGCCGTGCATGGCGCAGCTCACATCGTTCAGCATGCCCTTTGAGACATCGCTGCACGTGACGTAGACGTTTTCATTGATCGCGGATGCCGAAGCGCAGGCCGCCGTTTCACAGTNNCTTATAAGGTCTATGAGGGCGTCTTCACAGGTCTCCTTCGTACGGCACTCGGCTACCACCTCGCCGTTGCGCAGGACGTAAACCTTGTTCGTAATCTCCATGATCTCGAACAGTCTGTGGGTGATATATATGAAAGTGACACCCTCTGCCGCTTTTTTGACAATATAGTTTAATAACTGCCTGGTCTGCTCAACTGGTAGAGAAGAAGTAGGCTCATCGAGTATCAGCAGCTTTAATTCAGGATCGGAAAACGCTCTGGCAATCTCCACCATCTGCTGCTGTGCGATGGACAACTCTGAAAGTTCCTTTTTTACATCAATGCCATTGTCGGGGAAAACCTTGTCCAACTGCTCCCTGGCCATGGCCGCCGCTTTTTTTCTCCACCCCAGAGAGCCCTTAAATAAATGGTTCAATTCTACGGTAAAGTTTTCATACACCTTTAAATTGTCACACAGTGACAGTTCCTGATACGCGACCCGGATCCCTCTTTTGCTTGCCGTGGTCGGGGAAAAAGATTTCCAGTCTATCGCCTCACCATTGAAGAACATGGCGCCTTCATCGGGCGTCGTCACGCCGGAAACGATCCTCATCAGCGTGCTTTTTCCAGCGCCGTTTGCGCCGACCAGCCCCAGGATATCACCTTGGTTGACCTGCAGGCTGATCTGGTTATTGGCGATAGTAGTGCCGTAAATCTTGACGATATCCGACAATTCAAGAAACGCTTTGTTAGATGTCTTCGTGATAAGATCCTTATTTTCCATTGCAGCACTTCTTTCTTTTATTTCTATGAAAGATTCGGAATGGCGCATACACGCCATTCCGAGCCTCATGCCTGCTTATGTAGGCGTTGGCCAACATTTTATTTTGTTCTTGAAGGAACGATGATCTGCTCCATCACCTGATCATTCGTCCAGTCAGCGCCGGCGATAGAGCCAGCTTCCATACCTGAGAACTGACTTGCTTCGTCAGGCTTGATCACGGACAGGGCCAGGTTCATCTTCTTAGGTACGTCCACGCCGTTGAGAATGTCCAGCGCCGTCCAGAACGCAGCGGAGCCGCAGGCCGGAGCCGCACGCATGCTCAGAGTATTATAGTCCTTCTGCTGGAGCCACCAGTTGATGAATTCCGCGGAGTTGTCGCCGGACATAAGGGGTACTTCCAGATTCGCCTGCTCGAAAGCCTGAATGATTCCATAGGTGTCGCCGCCCTGATTGAAGATCATATCAACTTTGTCGAGACTCGGCAGTATCTTTGTAAACTCTTCCTGAGCTACCGTGGAATCGGCTTCGCCAAGGACTGTGGCGATCACTTTAAGATCCGGATGCTCTTTTACAACCTTCATATAGGCGTTGTACATCACTTCCTCCGGAGCGGAACCCGAC
>DLFX01000344.1 GCA_002482405.1 Firmicutes bacterium UBA7709
ACACCTGTTTCTTCATTCTGCCTACTGAAGTGTTTTCAAAGATAACTTCAGGGCGCTCCGTCAAAATCCATTTCTGTTCTTCCATTGCTCTTTTGCCTTCCTTTCTTGGTTTACTTTCTGTATACGTTTGGTATACCAACTTAGGTAAAAATAAATAACTTTGTCAACTGCTTGATCAACTGCTGATCATATATTTGGACATATGGTATTTTTTAACCTCCAGAATATGCTCTACTATGGCCTTTTCCCCAAGCTCCACATCTCTCTTGTGAATAGCTTCCAAAACGCTCTGGTGATGGTATTTTGCCATATTTCTTAGGTTTTCATCGTTATCCGCGGATATGGCCATCATTTCAACCTGATCGTAAATCGTCTCCAGGGCATATAACAGCCTTTTGTTTTTTGCTCCTTCCGCGATGAGAAGATGGAATTCCATATCCTTTTCCATGAACCTGAACGGATTTGTGTTCAGGCATTCCAACTGCTCCTGGAAGCATTTCTCAAGCTCCTCGGCCAGGCTCCCGTCGTCTTTAAGAATAAAGAGTTTAATCGCCTGACGCTCCAATGCTTCCCGCATTTCAAAGATCTCTATCATCGCTTCAAAGGATATTTCCGCTACAAAAGCGCCTTTCCCGATGATATGCTGCAGCATTCCCTCATTGGCAAGCTGCTTAAGCGCTTCCCTCACCGGCGTACGGCTGACGTCGTATTTATCGCACAGGGCCCTCTCTGTCAGCATCGTTCCTGGCAAATATTCGTTATTGATGATCGCCGCTTTGATCTGTGAATATAACCATTGCTGCTTTGTTTCCTTTTGATTGTCATTCATGGGATTGCTGCTTGTTCGTTTTACCGTCATAAGTTCTATGATCCTTTCCTCGATTTTCCTCATGTTTTTCAATCTGATATCAGATGGGCAATATTAGAAAAATCACTGACATACCTGCAGTATACCATTGGTTTTTTTGAATGTCAAGTCAAAACGGATCACAGCGCAAAATATGGATGGGGGCGGATTGCTAAAACCGTCCCCATCCATATTTTAAAACACGGTTACTTGATGAGAAGGACACACTTCCCTTCTATTTCCGATAATCCACATGCAGGAGTTCGTGGGTCCTGTCTTTGAGCACCCCGTCATACAGCGCCGGAATGACCGGGTTTTCGCCGGAATGCCGGAATTGGGTCTGCTTGTCGGAATCGTAGATCGCCCCGGCGCGNNGGGCTGGCCCGCGCCGCCGACGCAGCCCCCGGGGCAGGCCATGACTTCGATGAAATGATAGTCCGCCTCTCCTGTTTCCAGCTTCCGGATCAGCTTTTCCGCGTTTCCCAGCCCGCTGACCACCGCGATTTTCAGTACGGTTCCGCCGTCCTCCAGCGGAAGGTTGAATTCCTTGATTCCCTCCATTCCTCTGACCCCGCAGAACTGGATGTTGTGGAAGCTTGCGCGGCTTTTGTCCTTTATCACCTTTCTGATCACAGCCTCGGTGACCCCTCCGGTCACCCCGAAGATCAGCCCTGCGCCGCTATACATTCCAAAAGGCATATCGAGCGCCTCCGGCTCCAGCTCCTCGAAAACGATACCTGTCTCGTAGATTATGTCGGAAAGGCCTTTCGTCGTCAGCACGATATCCACGTCATGGGTTCCATCCGTCATGAACTCCTCGCGGCCTGCTTCCGCTTTCTTGGCGGTGCAGGGCATTACGGACACGACGACGGTTTCCCTGTCATCAGGATTCCCAGAGGCCTTCCCGCTTTTACGTCCCTGTTCGTCTTTCTGATACGCCTTGATCAGGGAGCCGAACATCTGTTGAGGCGACTTGCAGGTGGAGACCTGAGGCATCAGCTCAGGATGCTTTTCCTCCACATACCTGACCCATGCCGGACAGCAGGATGTAAACAGCGGAAGCTTATCACCGTTTTCAAGCTTCTTCAAAAATTCATCGGCCTCTTCGATCACTGTCAGATCCGCGGTGAACGATGTATCGTAGATCTCGTCAAAGCCGAGCTTTCTCATAGCCGCGGCGATAAGGGGCATGACGTTTTCTCCGTCCTCCAATCCGAACTCTTCTCCCAGAGCGACCCGCACCGCGGGAGCGATCTGAGCCACCACCCGCTTCTTTTCGTCATAGATCGCTTTCCAGACCGCAGGCACGTCATTTTTGATCGTGATGGCTCCCGTCGGACATACGGCGGCGCACTGGCCGCAGTTGACGCACTCCGTCTCCGCCAGAGGCATGTCGAAAGCCGGACAGACCATCAGCTCATAGCCCCGGAGAGCAAAGTCGATGGCTCCCACGTTCTGGGTCTCGCTGCACATGCGCACGCAGTCGCCGCATTGGATGCACTTGTTTGGATCCCTGAGGATGGACAGGCTGGAATCGTCAATTTTATATTCGTTTTTGTACGCTTTTTCCGTCTTGTCAAAGCGGATCTCGTCGATTCCGAACCGGATGGCAAGATCCTGGAGCTTGCAGCTGCAGTTCTTCGAGCAGGTCGTACACTCTCTGCAGTGAGATGCGAGATAAAGCCTCAGAATCGTCTTTCTGTACTGTTTCAGCCTCGGGGTATTGGTCTTGATCTTCATTCCGCTCCTCGGCGGAGTGGAGCAGGATGTGATGATATTTCCTCTTTCATCCTCCACCATGCACATTCTGCAGGAGCCGTACACGGACAGCTCGGAATAATAGCATAAGGTCGGCAGGTCGATTCCGGCTTTGCGAACTACGCTGAGGATGTTCTTTTCATCGGTAAAAGGAACCTGTTCCCCGTTGATTATCATATATCTCTGTGTTTGCGCCATTTGATCCACCTTCCTTCCTAATTCTCAATGACCGCGTCAAAGGGGCAGCCGCTGATGCATCTGCCGCATTTGATGCATTTTGCCCAGTCGATGTGATAGAGCTCCCTCCGCTGCCCCGAGACGGCATTGACCGGACAGACGGTCTGACATTTTCCGCAGCCTTTGCATTTGTCCGCCAGAATCTCGATCCGTTTCAGTCCGCGGCAGTTTCTCGTCGGACATTTCTTATCCACCACATGGGCGAGGTACTCCTCCCGGAATTCTCTGATGGTGCTCACCACCGGATTTGCCGCGGTTTTTCCGAGCCCGCACAGCGCGGTGTTGGTGATGGTGTCCGCAAGCTCCATGAGCATATCGATCTGATCCATGCTCCCTCTGCCGTTTACGATATCGTCCAGGATTTCGTTCATCACGTGGGTTCCTTCCCTGCATGGAACGCATTTTCCGCAGGATTCATGCTCGGTGAAGTTCATAAAGAACTTAGCAATTCCAACCATACAAGTGCTTTCGTCCATTACCACAAGGCCTCCTGAACCGAT
>DLFX01000070.1:0-174 GCA_002482405.1 Firmicutes bacterium UBA7709
TTGGATTCATTATACCATAAATGCAGAGCATTAAGGGAATGGTTCTTTTGCAGTAACACAGAGGGACGGCATAAGCTGTTTGTCTGCCGGCAGAAGAACCGCCCTCTGTGTTACAGAACAGAAGAGCCGTCCCCTTGTATCTGAGCCAGCTTCTCCTTTGCTTCCGGCGACAGT
>DLFX01000070.1:180-5107 GCA_002482405.1 Firmicutes bacterium UBA7709
TCCATCAGAGAATTCCGGCCTTTGCCCTGCACCTTCTGATACACCAGCCTGATCTTTTCATTCGCCTCATCGATCTCAGCCTTCAGCTCCCTTGCGGAAAACAGAAGACAGCCCGACCCTCTTACGATGATCTGCTGCAGGCCGTCTGACGTTGCAACGGTGATATCATATTTTTTCTTGTTGTCATGGGCGAACTTTTCGATATACTGGTCCGCCGTCTGGGCTTCTCTGGTGTATACGACGTGAATATTGTGATAATCGCTGACTTCCTCGCGATGCCCCGCGACGCGGTATGCGTCGAACACGACGATGATCTCACAGTCCCGGACAGCCTGATAATTGCTGAGGGAATCGAGGAGGCCCGTTTTAGCGCCGTCCATGTTCCCGTCGGCCAGCTCTTTCAGCTCAGGCCACGCAAAGATGATGTTGTAGCCGTCCACCAGGAGATATTCGTCCCGGCCTTCTGCCGGGGCGGCCGGTTTATATGGGCCCTCGCCACGGTTTCCCGCAGAGGCTTCGGAGCTGTAATCTCTTTCCCGGGCCGGAACGCGCTTTTTCCAGTCGGATTTCTTTCCCTGATTCGCATAATAAGTGCTATTGATGATCCGTTCGATCTCATCCAGGCTGATGGACATTTCTCCCGTGGAGCCCGCCTGGTTTCGGACGGTTTCCAGCCGTAAACCGCCCCGTTGCTGAAGATAGCCCTCCACGTGCATATAGTCTTTGACTTCATCCCAGGGCACCAGATATCCCGAGCCCTGGGCGCAGAACACGGAGCCGGTGGGATTCGCCACATCGCTTTCCGAATCATAGCCGATTCTTTCGATGACCTCGGCGGCATTTCCGCAGGGCTCATATCCCTTCAGACTGCAGAACAGCCTGCCAAGCCCTTTGGTATAGGCGGAGACGTCCTTTTGATAGTTCCGGATAGCCGCCACGGGGGCGCTGCCTGTCAGGACCGACATCTCGCCATCCGTTTCGGTCACCTCGCAGGCGCCGTGCATGAGCTCGATATCCGTCATGGCTCTTCCCACCATCTTTTCCGGGAGCTCGAGCTGAAAGGCGTAATAGGGCTCCAGCAGGACGGAATCCGCCTCTTTCAACCCCTGGCGCACCGCGCGGTAAGTTGCCTGCCGGAAGTCGCCGCCCTCCGTATGCTTGTTGTGCACTCTCCCGGAAACCAGGGTGATCCTCATGTCCGTGATAGCAGCGCCGGTCAGGACCCCTTTATGGACCTTTTCTTTCAGGTGAGTCAGGATCAGCCTCTGCCAGCTTCCCGACAGGACGCCCTCGCTGCAATTTGTACCGAACTCCAGTCCGCTTCCCGGTTCCCCCGGCTCAAGAAGGAGGTGGACCTCCGCATAATGCCGCAGCGGTTCAAAGTGACCCACCCCTTCCACAACGTTGGCAATGGTTTCTTTATACACGATCCTTCCGGCTCCGAAGCCCACCTCGACTCCGAAGCGGACCTCGATCAGGTTCTGCAGGATTTCAACCTGTACCTCGCCCATGATCTGGGCCTGGATCTCCTGCAGCTGCTCGTCCCACACGATATGCAGCTCCGGCTCTTCCTCTTCGATCTGGCGCAGCTTAGGGAGCATTGCCCTCGGGTCACAGCCTTCGGGGAGCATGATCTGATAGGACAAAACCGGCTCCAGCACAGGTGCCGCCGAGGCCTTCTCGATCCCCAGACCTTCTCCCGGGCGGGTCCTGCTGAGGCCTGTCACCGCGAATACGGAGCCCGCTTCTACCGCGCTTACCGCCTCAAATTTCTGGCCGGAGTAGATGCGGATCTGATTCACCTTTTCTTCCCATTCGCCGTTGGTCAGGGCGTCCCTCACCTTGAGCGTTCCTCCGGTGAGCTTCATGTGGGTAAGGCGGTTCCCCTGCTCGTCCCTGGTTATTTTAAAGATCTTCGCCCCGAAAGCATCCGGATAACGGGGTATATCGGCATATCTCCCGATTCCCCGCATCAATTCCGAGACCCCTGTCAGCCTTAGAGCAGAGCCGAAAAAGCACGGGAATACCCTGCGCTCCCTGACTGCCCTTCTGATCTGAGGGGTCTCAACGCGCCCGGTTTCCAGGTACGATTCCATCATGCTCTCCCCGCACATGGCCAGCTGATCGTAAAAAGGATCTGTCCCTGCCTGTCCGAAATCGACGCAGCCTTCATCCAGCTGATTTTTCAGTTCTTCCATCAGCCTGTTTCCATCGGTCCCGTTCTGGTCCATCTTATTGACGAATAGAAAAACAGGGATCCGGTATAAATCTAGCAGCCGCCATAGCGTTTTGGTGTGCCCCTGGACCCCGTCGGCCCCGCTGATAACTAAAATGGCATAATCAAGCACCTGGAGAGTTCGCTCCATCTCCGCCGAAAAATCTACATGGCCGGGAGTGTCCAGCAGACTGATCCTGATCCCGCCCATTTCAAATACGGCCTGTTTGGAAAAGATGGTGATCCCCCTGGCCTTTTCCAACTCGTAGGTATCCAGATAAGCGTCTTTATTGTCCACCCTTCCCGGCTTTCCGATCTTGCCGCTCAGATAAAGCATGCCTTCCGACAGCGTCGTCTTGCCCGCGTCCACATGAGCCAGTATGCCGATAACCAATTTATTCATGTTCCGTCACAAACCCTTTTATTCCTGTGAAAGCCCCGAAAGCCGTCATTTCTCCTGCTCCGCCTTCAGCACCTTTGAAAAGGCCTCATAACGGGTGCGCAATACCTTTTCATGGTTCTCCTCATCCAATTTCAGCTGTTCAAAGAATTTCTTGACCTTTGGGTCCTCGGCCCTGTCGGCCAGCCTCTGATAATTCGCCTGAGCTCTGATCTCGTCTTCGATGGCTTCCAATATTCCTTCAAGTATTACTTGCATGTGATTTTCCCTCCTTATTGCGACAATTTTATAATTTCACAACGATTAAAGTGATATCGTCTTTTATTTTCTCATACCTGAGAAAATTCGTAAAGTCCTCGTGGATTTTCCGGATGATGAACTCGGGTTCCAGCGGGTAAATTTCGGGGATCAGCTTCTTCAGCCTGCCTTCATAAAATTCCCCGTCGAATCTTTGCTCCGGCAATCCGTCTGACATTATAAACAGGGTCATTCCCGTCTGCAGAGGAAAAAGAGAATCCTCATATTGCATCAAATCGGTGCTGAACGCCGCCGAGACCGGCAGGCCCACATTGCTCAGCTCTATTATATTTTTCCCATCTTTCACCAATAAAGGGCAGATATGGATCCCCGCATTGCAGTAGGTCAGCTCCTTTGTCTTTAAGTCGACGACGGCGATGAACAGGCAGACCAGGTACTCGGTGGGATATCCTTCTTTTATATATTGCTCAATGAAGAAATCCATAATTTCTTTTGGAGACAGCACCTGTCCCGGTATGTGCTTCAGCGTGAAGAAGCTCCTTATCGTATCCTTTACAAAGATTGCCAGCATGGCGCTGTCCAGGCCATGGCCGGAAACGTCCGCCGTATAGCATACGTATTGTTCAAAATAATCGTCCAGCAGCCCGTTGTCCACCCGGAACGCGTCGTACAGGTCTCCCCCCAGCTCCTCCGCGGGAATATACAGGGCCCCAAAGGTGATGTTTTCGTTGTCGGGCAGGCTGTCGGGCAGAGAGCGCCTATGGATCTTTATCGCATTGGCCAGCTCAACGTCCAGCTTCTGCCGTATCCTCTCATATTCCACATATTTTTCGTTGCCCACAATGTAGATGAGATCTCTCTTCTGAAAAAAACTGACGTGAAGTTTCAGTATGCTGTTCTGACCTTGAATCCAGAATTCTCCGAGGGGAGAGGGTTCTTTTGAGACACCGGCAAGATAGAATTTTGCCTTATTCCTGTGAATATCGGCAACGAACTCCACAAAGTATTTTTGTTTCAGCTCCGAATCTTCATAACCGAGGTGTAACCGCATCGCCCTATTGGCATAGACGATCTGCCCTTCCGTATTGCAGACCAGAACATGATCGTCGATCATGCCGACGATCGTTTCATTTATTTCCGCTATAACAGCGGCATCAATATGCTGCTCCAAATAATTTCCTCCCTGATCCGATCTACCCTCTGTTGACAAGGTAACAGAGGGTATCTATTTCACTGAAACATATCTGTTGTCTTCTATATAGAACCTCCAGGGATAATCCTTCGCTTCCCCTGCATAATCGATCCCGACGCGCTTTGTCGATACGATGCCCGGCGTTTCGGAATCTCCCTCCTCCACATAGAGCGTCCTGCCGCACAGATCTTCGCCGTTTAAGCTTCTGTCGATGGCCAGCGCGCCGCAGAGTTTTGCCGGCCCGTTGGTCAGCCCGTTGACCTGGCCTTTCGTCAGCTGCCCCAATGCCTTTCCAAACCGGTTTTGGGCCATCAGTTCCAATCCGCCCACCGGTTCGCCCGCCCGGATCAGGACGGCCTGAGGGTTCCCTTCTTCCCTGGTTACGATATTGAAACAATAGTGCATACCGTAAACAAAGAATACATAGGAAAATCCCGGTCCTCCATACATGATCTCAACCCTCGGCGTTCTTCTCCCGCCGTAGGAATGGGCGGCTTTGTCTTCGACCCCCATGTACGCTTCCGTCTCAACTATTTTCGCGGAGATCCTCTGCCCGTCCACCTCATGGACAAGAACTTTCCCCAAGAGCTCTTTCGCGACAATTATGGAATCTCTGTCATAAAATTCTCTGCTCAGCGTTTTCATTCATCAATTACTCCCAGTACTCCATATCACTCAAAAGGTTTACGGCCGTTGGCCGGCCGATAGTTTCGGTTAAGGTATATTATAGCATCTTACTAGCCTTTGACAAAGTACAACATGCGCGGGTGCCGAAAAATTTATGCCGGAATCTAAAACTTAAGGAAAAAATTAAGATAAAGAGCAAAAGAAATGAAAATGAGGCTGTCGCACTGACGATTAA
>DLFX01000367.1 GCA_002482405.1 Firmicutes bacterium UBA7709
GTCATCGGCGTGATGAAGCCGAGCCGGCCGCCGGTCTCCGCGACGCGGACATAGCGCGCCGGACCGCCGGTCTTGTGTGCGTCGTCGGTCATCGTGAACCGGTCCATCAGCCGGGCGCGGACGACGGACAACGGCAGGTACTGGTCGGTGCGGTCGCCGTCGATGTCGCCGAGCGGCATGGTCTCGATCAGCGTCAGGTCGAAGCCGCGACCGTGCGCCCAGGCGAGGATGTCCTCGATCTCGAACTCGTTGACCTCGCGCAGCGCCACGGTGTTGATCTTCACCCTGAGGCCGGCACGCACCGCGGCGTCGATGCCGGCCAGCACCTTGTCGAGGCTGCCGGTGCGGGTGATCGCCCGGAACTTGTCCGCGTCGAGGCTGTCGAGCGACACGTTGACGCGTCGGACGCCGCAGTCGGCCAATTCGTCGGCGAAGCGGGCGAGCTGCGAGCCGTTGGTGGTCAGCGTCACCTCGTCGAGGCTACCGTCGTCGAGATAGGCCTTCAGCGACCGGAACAGCGCCATGATGCCGCGCCGCACCAGCGGCTCGCCGCCGGAGTAGATATACATATAAATACCAAGTTCTTTGCCCTCGGTAATGATTCTATCGAGGGTTTCGAGGCTCATTGAGAGCTTATCGCCGTATTCAGCGGCCCAGCAACCGGTACATTTCAAATTACAGGCCGAAGTTGGGTCCATCAGAATCGCCCACGGTACATTACAGTTCTCTTTTTCTCCAATTTCCTCCCGTCTTTTTGTGGAGACAATTGAGGCGTTTACCAGAAAGTTTTCCAGAAACATGCGTCTTGTCTCTTTATCAAGGTCAGAATAGATATTTTTAATAAACACATTCCAGTTGTTTTTTGAATCTGCCATGATTTCTCTGACAACTTTGTAGGTGTTAGCATACTGCCCGTCCTTATCAAAGCGTTCGATCCAATCGAGCGCCTTAGGGATGTTGTTTTCATAATCGGAATCCATGTAAGCTAGCGCCTTATTTAACCCAAAAGCCTCAACCTTTTCCTTTATAGTTCTCATACCACTACCTCCTTATTTGTTACGGTGTACATTTTGATCTCCATGAGCTACATCACGATTCAAAATAATCCATATGAACATTCGTTACAAAACAAGCGCACTACATCGGCCATACCGCGCAGGATTTCCCCCTTCCCTTGATTTGATAAACAAGCTCCGAGGAACCTCGTGAACAGGCTTATAAGTCCTTTGTATTCATCACCCGCATCGCGTTAATAATTGCTATGATAGCGACGCCCATGTCTGCGAAAACAGCTTCCCACATGGATGCTACTCCAAACGCGCCTAAAACTAGAAATATGGCTTTCACACCCAATGCAAATAGAATGTTTTGATATACGGTATTCCTTGTTCTTTTGGCGATCTTGATCGCAGAAGCTATTTTGGAAGGTTCGTCATTCATGATGACGACATCCGCTGCTTCGATTGCCGCATCGGAGCCCAGACCGCCCATTGCGATCCCGATATCAGCTCTTGCCAGCACCGGTGCGTCATTAATGCCGTCGCCGACAAATACAATCTTTCCACTATGGGATTTTTTGGTTTCCATCGACTCGATCTTTTCAACCTTGCCAGCTGGCAGCAGTTCGGAATATACCTCATCCAATCCCAGTTGCTTCCCTATCTTTTCGCCCATCGCCTTCAGATCGCCCGTAAGCATAACCGTTCTCTTGACGCCGAGAGATTTAAGCTCTCTGATTGCCCGTGCCGAGTCTTCTTTCACCTCGTCCGAGATGACGATATTACCCGCGTATTTTCTATCAATCGCAATGTGTACGACAGTACCCAATGTATCAACATCACTGTAACTGATCTTTTTACTGGCCATTAATCGGGTATTGCCGACCAAAACTTCTTTGCCGTTGATACTGACCTTTATGCCCTGTCCTGCGATTTCCTCGTAGTTCTTAATCACGTCCTGACCAATTTCCCCATGATAAGCGCTCATAATCGAAAGGGCAATCGGGTGGTTTGAATAGCTTTCCGCATAGGCGGCGGATTCAATGAGTTCGTCCTTTGTAAAGCCGTTTTGAGGATTCGTTTCCGTAACGACGAATACGCCTTTCGTTAGGGTACCGGTCTTATCGAAAACAACCGCTTCAACATTGTTCAGCGCTTCGAGGTAGTTGCTGCCTTTTACCAATATCCCTCTTTTTGATGCGCCTCCAATTCCGCCAAAGAATCCCAACGGTATCGATATCACCAACGCACATGGGCAGGACACCACCAAGAACACCAATGCCCTGTATATCCAATCAGAGAATGAGGCCCCTTGAATGACCAGCGGCGGTATAACCGCAAGCGCCAAGGCTCCAAATACAACGACCGGTGTATAATAACGCGCGAATTTCGTTATAAAGTTCTCAGTCGGCGCTTTTCTGCTGCTGGCATTCTGAACGAGATCCAGAATTCTAGACACGGTGGAGTCGTCGTAATCTTTTGTGACTTCAAGGGTCAAGACGCCGTTCTTATTGACAAATCCACTTAATGCATCTTTTCCCGGCTCCAATTCGCGCGGAACAGATTCGCCGGTCAATGCTGAGGTATCGACCATGGACGTACCGTCTATGACCTTGCCGTCCAATGGGATTTTTTCTCCCGGCTTAATTACGATAACATCGCCGACACTTACATCTTCGGGGGACACCCTTTTCAGCTCGTCGCCAACTTTTAGGTTTGCGTAGTCAGGCCTTATATCCATAAGTGCACTAATTGATTTTCTGGAGTGGTCCACCGCCATATCCTGAAACAGTTCGCCCACCAAATAAAACAGCATAACGGCTACGCCTTCCGGATACTCTCCGACGAAGAAGGCGCCGATGGTAGCAACGCTCATAAGGAAATGCTCCGTAAATACCTGGCCGCGTGCAATACTTTTGATTGCCCGCAAAACAACACTCCCACCGACGATGGCATAGCTTGTGATAAATATGGTAAGCTCCAACCAACCCTGAAATTTGAAAATCATACCGACTGCGAATATAACGCCGCCAACCAC
>DLFX01000278.1 GCA_002482405.1 Firmicutes bacterium UBA7709
GAATGACGACAATTACGTCGATAAGATTATGACGCAGTATCTGTATGATATTTTCAAGGAAGAAGAGAAATACCATACCACCAGATACGGGCGGGGCCCAATCGGCGGGCTGTGGCAGCCGAGCTGCAACACTGTGTCCTCCAACGTCCCGCTGGGCAAAATCATTGGTGCAACCCCGGATGGAAGAAAAGCCGGAGAAGCGCTGGCAGATACGACATCGCCTACACATGGAAGCGACACCAACGGACCTACCGCGGCGCTTAAATCTGTAGGTAAGCTGCCAAATATTCTTTTGTCTGGCGGGACACTTTATAACATGCGCGTAGACCCCAAAACCGTGGAGACGCCGGAAGGACGGGAGCGCTTTATCGCAATGCTGAGGACCTATCTGGGGGATTTCAAGGGACAGCATATACAGTTTAACATGGTGGATTCCAATGTGCTGATGGATGCCAAGAAGAATCCGCAGAATTATAAGGACCTGATGGTTCGCGTTGCGGGCTATAGCGCGCTCTTTACGGCCATCGATTCGGATTTGCAGGACGACATCATCGATAGAACCATACATAAGATATGACAATTTCCCGGAATCCGAAGGTTTTTCCGATATAAGGCGGTGCTAATTTATGACTGGAACGGTATTTAATATTGAACGGTACCACTATACCGACGGGGAGGGAATACGGACCCTGGTCTTCCTGAAAGGATGCACCCTGAGGTGCCCCTGGTGCTGCAACCCAGAGTCACAGCTTGCTTCCCCGCAGCTGGCATTCAATAAAAACAAATGCGTGAACTGCGGAAGGTGCATTCCGGCGTGCCCCAGCCACGCGATCTTTATCGAAGACGGCGAAGTCGTCATGGACCGTGAAAAGTGCACGAATTGCGGAGCCTGCGTGGAGCGGTGCTTTTACGACGCCCGCATATTGTTCGGCAGGGAAATGACGGTGGACGAGCTGATGCAGGAGATCATGAAGGACATGGATTACTACGCCCGGTCGAAGGGCGGGGTGACGTTTTCAGGCGGAGAGCCTGCGATGCAGCCGGAATTTGTGCGTGAATGCGTCAGAAGGTGCAGGCGGGAATACATTGACACCGCTATCGAAACGGCCGGAGCGATTCCCTGGGAAATGCTGTATACGGCGGCGGAGCAGATCGACGAGATCCTCTTTGATATCAAGACGCTGGACGACGAGACGTTCCGAGCGTTTACCGCGTACTCGGTGGAGCACGTCCTTGGCAACCTGAAGAGGCTTTGCGAAGCAGGGAAAAAGGTGCGGATTCGTTGCCCTATCGTTCCGGGCGTCAATAAGAATGAGGATTTTATCAGACAGGTAATCCGCATCGCAAAGGAAAACGGGATAAAGCGCATTGACCTGCTGCCGTTTCATCAGCTGGGCAGCTACAAATACCGGGCGGTCGGACTTGATTACTCGTTGGGCGGCTTAAAGACGATGCGCAATGAGGAAGTCGCCGGCTATGCGGATATGATTCGCGGAGAAGGGCTTGACTGCGCAATAGGCGGGTGACAGGGAACAGACGGACAGCATAAAGCGGCAGGAGGAGAAGAATGAAGGAGCCAATCATTAAGCTGGAGGACATTTCAAAGAGTTTTTGCGGCGTTACGGTTTTGAATTATGTAAATTTTGAAGCATTTCCCGGAGAAGTACACGCCCTGGTCGGGGGAAACGGAGCCGGAAAAAGCACACTGATGAAAATATTGACCGGTGTTTATGCGAAGGATAGCGGAAGGATTCTTCTGGATGGAGCCGAGGTCCTTTTCAATAATTACAAGGATGCTTTTCAGCGCGGAATCGCTATGATCTTTCAGGAGATGAGCAGCGTTCCCACCTTGACCGTGACGGAGAACATTTTTCTCAACAACGAAATATTGAAGAAAAACTTTTTTTTGGACAGAGCTTCCATGCGCCGAAAAGCGGTGGAGCTTCTGGACCGGCTGGGCGTTGATATCGACCCCGATGTTGTGGTGGGAGATTTGAGCGTCGGCGAAAAGCAGATGATAGAAATTGTAAAGGCCCTTTCCAGCGATGCGAAGATCCTGGTCATGGATGAGCCGACTGCGTCCCTTTCCGCCAACGAGGTGGACAAGCTGTTCCGGATCGTCGAAAATCTAAAGAAGCAGGGAATTGCCATCATCTATATCTCCCACAGGATGAATGAGATTTTGACGATTGCCGATAAGGTTACGATCCTGAGGGACGGCGAAATCGTGGGGCAGCTGCTCACGGATGATTTGAAAATAGAATCGATTATTGGATATATGATGGGGGAAGGAACGGGGAGCTCCTTCGAGTGGATGCCTCCAAAGGCAGAGATCTCCGGCGAGGTCGCCCTGGAGGTGGAGAAGCTGGACATCAACGATATGGTGAAGGGAATCTCTTTCCGGCTGCACCGGGGCGAGGTGATCGGCTTTGCCGGCCTGTTGAGCAGCGGAAGGACAGAGATTCTGGAGACGCTGTTCGGCATCCGCAGGCCAAAGAGCGGTGCGATCCGAATCGATGGACAGGAGGTTTCCATTCGCTCTACCGGACAGGCNNAGATCGGCTTCGGGCTTGTGCCTGAGGATAGAAGAACCCAGGGGCTGGTATTAATGCATTCTTTAAAGAAGAATCTGGTTCTGCCCATACTGAAAAAGATGCGGGACGGGATTTTCCTGAGCCCTAAAAAGATAAATGAGGCGGCGGAGCGCAGCATCAAGGAGCTGAACGTAAAGACGGACTCCGCCAACAAGATAATCAGCTTATTGTCGGGAGGTAACCAGCAAAAGATAGTAATATCGAAATGGCTCAGATCCGATATGAAGATACTGCTGCTGGATGAGCCGACGGCCGGCGTGGATATCGGGTCCAAAAAAGAATTGATATCCACTGTCCGTAAATTCACAGATCAAGGTAATTCTGCCATATTTGTTTCATCTGAATTGCAGGAAATGATGGCGGTGTGCGACCGGATTTACATCTTGAAACGTGGGAGAATCATAAACGAATTGGGGCATGATGAAATTGAATCTGAGGAGGTCTTGCAAAATGAAATTCAAAAATAATATGGCGGTTACGGTGGGCCAGAAATTGGATCTGTCAAAGGTCATCGTATATATTGCGATTGTCGTAGCATTTATCATCTTTTCAATCACCCTGGGCGACGCCGGATTTTTGACCGTGAAAAACCAAATCAATATCCTGCGGCAGATGGCCACCATCGGAATTATGAGCTTCGGTATGACATTTGTAATCGGCTGCGGCGAGATCGACCTGACGGTTGGAGCGAATATCGCAACCTCCGGCATTGTGGCGGCAATCGTGATGCGCAGCGGCGGCGGCCCGTTTCTTGCCCTTCTTGCGGCCCTGGCCACCGGTCTGGTGATCGGAACCGTGAACGGAATGATTCTGATTCACACCGGCCTGCCCTCATTTCTGATCACCATCGGCACCCTGACGATTTTACAGGGGCTTTCAATGGAGCTGGCGCATTCCAATTCCATCCCGATTTACAACAAGACCTTTACTCAAGTGTTCGGAAACGGCAAGGTTTTCGGAATTCCGGTTATGATTTTATGGTGTCTGCTGTGCATGGTCATCGCGTTTGTCCTCCTGCGGAAGCGGCCCTTCGGGTCCAAGGTTCTGGCCATCGGAGGAAACTGCAAGGCGGCGGAGTATTCCGGCATCAATGTGGCGCGGACCAGACTGCTGGTCATGATGCTGAGCGGCGTGATGGCGGCGTTTGCAGGGGTCTTATACTGCGCGCGTTTGCAGGCGGCGAATTATGTATACGGCGATGGCGCGGAGATGAACGTAATCGCTTCGGTAGTTCTTGGCGGAACCCTCATGAGCGGCGGCGTTGCATCTGTGATAGGAACCTTTGTGGGCGCATGGCTCATGGCAATGATCGATAACGGAACGGTCATCGCAGGTATGACGGCATCCCAGCAGATGATCGTGCGGGGAACTGTGGTAATTGCGGCGACAGCCCTTGGCGCAATCAGCGCAAAGAGAAAGACGAAACGGTAGGAGGAGAAATCGCTCCCGGACAAACAGCTTATTCTATGATCCCTGGGAATTAAAATCACCGCCAGTCGAAAAATTACTTTCTTCTCATTTAATGGAGCGGAGCGCTGCAAACCTTGCGGGCTTTGTCGGGGTGTTNNGTGTTTTCGATAAAAAAGTGTGGGATTTTTAATAAAATGGAATTTTCAAGGACTTGGAAACAAGGAGATGGGGATTCCCAAAGACCATTTCTTACCATCTTACTAAAGGAGGAGAAAAATGAAAAAGAGAAAACTTATGGGGCTTCTGCTGGTTCTAGCTCTCGCTGTTTCCATGCTTGCAGGCTGCGGGGGCAACGCTGCGCCGGAGGAAAGCGGAGACAAGCCCGCCAAAGATTCCGTGGCTGTGGAACTGCCGGATATGGCGACGCCCGATTCGTGGGTTTCCCGCTTTGACGGCGTGACCCCAACCTCGTACAAGGACTTTTCGGCAACCGACGAGCAGATTGCAAAGATCAAAGCGGCCGGACTGACGGTTGGTCTGGTAATGCACACCGGAGGAGAATCCTTCTCCAATGCGGTAATCTCCGGCGTTAAGGCCGCATCGGAAGAGCTGGGGATCAAAATCGTAGCTCAGACCGACGCACAGTGGGATGCGGCACAGCAGTCCACCAACCTGGAGAGCGTAATGGCAAAGAACCCCGATATCATAATTCTTTGTCAGATCGACGTAGANNGGCAAACGGCACGAAGCTGGTCTTCTTTGACAACATCAACGCAAGCCTCAGCGAAAACGATTATGTCAGCCTGGTAACAACGGATACCTATGCGGCAGGCGTTGAATGCGCAAAGGATATGGCGCAGCAGCTCGGCGGTTCCGGAAAAATCGCAATGTTTACCTGGTCTGCTCCGAATCTGGGCAACAGAGCCCGTTCCCAGGGATTCCGGGATTACATCGAGAAGAACTTCCCTGACATCAAGATCGTGACAGAAGAGTTCTACAATGACGCCAGCGACTGCGCGGCTCTGGCGGACGCGGTCTTCGCAAAATATCCGGATCTGGACGGCGCGTTCGGACAGTGGGATATTCCGCTGGAGGGTGTGATCTCCTCCGCACAGGGCAACGATATCTCCGACAAGTTTGTAGGAACCTGCGTTGACCTTGGACATAACGTAGCGAGAATTATGGCTGAAGATGGCATGTGCAAAGGCATTGGCGCTCAGCAGCCATACAAGGACGGCTACTATTCCCTGTATGCAGGCGCCCTTGCATGCGTCGGTGAGAGCGTTCCGAAGATGATTCTGATCGATCCGGTAAACGTAACAAAGGCAAACTTGGAAGAATCCTGGCCGATCATCTACAACGAGCCGCTTCCCGGTGACATCAAATCTTTGTTAAAGTAAACAAATTGTATTAAATTCTATGTTTTGCCGTGAATGAAACGGATGCTACAGAGAATGATTGGAATGCTAACCCTATTCAGTCCATTCATTTCTCTGTAGCATTTGCTATGTGGGTTGAAAAAGCATACATATGGCGGAAAGGGGAAACTATGAGCTGTTGGCTGGGAATCGATGTGGGAACAAGCGGAATAAAAGCGCTGGTGATGAATGAGTCGGGAGAGGTCATCCGAAAGGGATATGCGGAGCAGGATGTCATCTTCTCACAGCCCGGATACGCGGAGCAGGATCCGTCGGTGTGGTGGCAATCCTGCAAAGATGCTGTAAGGGCTGCGTTAAATGGGAGTGAAATAGGCGACCGGATTGAGGCCATCGGCTTTTCCGGGCAGATGCAGGGCACAGTCTTTCTGGACGAGAAGGGTCAACCCGTTCGGAACTGCATTATCTGGATGGACCAGAGAGCTGTAAACGAGGTGAAGGATATCGAGGGGGCGCTGGGCGAAGCCAGAATGGATGCGGATAGAATCACTGCCAACCAGTGCCTGACCACGTTCTGGGCGCCGAAAATACTGTGGGTGAAAAAGCATGAACCACAGAATTACAGCAGGATTAAAAAGGTCGTCTTTGCAAAGGATTACCTGGCGTACTGCATGACCGGAGAAATTGCCACGGAGGTCAGCGACGCTTCCCTCACCTATCTGCTGGATATTCCAGGCAGAAGGTGGTCGGACGACATGTTCCGGGCGCTGGATATTCCAAGGGAAATTGTTCCTGACCGCCTGCTGGAGTCCTGCGACGTCACAGGGCGGCTTCGGAAGTCGGTGGCGGATGAGCTCGGGCTGAAGCCGGGTATTCCGGTGATTGCAGGGGGCGGAGATCAGGCCGCAAACGGGATAGGCACAGGGATTATTGACGAAAGCATAATGGGCGCCTCCATAGGCACCTCCGCAGTGGTATTCGGATGCAGTAAAACTCCGTTTTTTGATACGAAGAAGCGGGCGATTCAGAGCCTGTGTCATTCCGCGCCTGATTTATGGGCGTATCTGGGCCTGTCCCTGACGGCGGGAGCCTCGCTGAAATGGGTGAGGGATGTGATCTTTCCACGGGAAAAGCAGGAGTGCTTTAGGACGGGGCAGGATATTTACGACCATATCACGGGAATTGCCGCAAAGGCTGCGCCGGGGAGCGGAGGGCTTATCTTTCTTCCGTATTTTAACGGGGATTCGGCGCCGAACAACGATCCCAACGCCAGAGCCTGCTTTTTCGGCATGTCCCTGAACACCGGGATGCCGGAGCTTTGCAGGAGCGTGATGGAGGGCATTACCTTCTCCCTGCGGGAGACCATAGAAGTCTGCCGGGAAACGGGAAAGGATATCAAAACCATCCGCGTTTCGGGAGGAGGCGCCAAGAGCCTGCTGTGGAGGCAGATGCAGGCGGATATCTTCCAAACATCCATTGTGACCATGAATATCGAGGAAGGGCCGGCGGCGGGAGCCGCGATCATGGCGGCGGTGGGAAGCGGCTTTTTCAAAGACGTGGCGGAAGGCTGCGGCGCGGTTCTTAGGACGAGCACGGAAACCCAGCCTATCGCTGAAAATGTAAAAAAATATGATGAGTACTTCTGGCTGTACCATGAGATGTACGGCCACCTGCGGGAGTCCTTTGCCAAGCGTGCCCGGCTGATCTCCTCAGAAATTTAAAAAGCCCTCATCCGGGAAGGCTTTTAATGGAGTCCAGTATCTGAATGACGGTATTTTCATCGGTAGCAAGAGAATGGACAATGCCGGTTCGCAGCGCGCCGATGATGGGGATCACCTTTTCATGTCCGGCCGCAATCGCCATGACATGATTGATTTTGCCCAAAATTTCCTTGTCTGCGCCGATGAGCTTGCTGTTGTGGTCGTTTTCTATAAATTCGCCCCGAATGTTAAATTGACGCGCACAGATATCGCCTACGGCAATCTCCGGATTTCCGTAGATCTCCTGTAGCAGGCTTTCCCCCTCGCAGAGGTATTGGCGCATTTCACTGCGCTGCTGTTCGCGCCCGATGCCCACGACGGCGAAGTCCACGTCCTGCCAGCGCTTAAAGATGGGCTGCATGAAATCGCTCTTCATGATGAGCTCTTTATCCTTGAGGTTTTCCACATATCCGGGGGAATAGATGAACAAAGGGTTTCCGCGGAGCTTGCCGGCAAACTTGCGAACGCTCTCGTTCAGCTGATATTCCGCTGTCAGCAAAGGGGAGATCCCGATTAGGGGTACCACCGTAATGTCGCAGAGATTGGTGTCCTCCGGAAAAGTGTGCATAAATTCATAGCAGGAGTTGCCCCAGGAGATGCCGATGCAGGAGTGGCTCTTCAACAGGGTCAGCGCGTAGCGGACCGCCTGGGAAACCACGATATGTACCAAAATGTTCGTGTTGTAGCTGCCGCTTGGCACCACGATGCATTTTTTCAAACCGAATTCTTTCTCCATCCGCTCGCCAAGCAGGTCATTGTTCTGAGAGGGGTCATTGATTTGTATCTGAACGATTCCGACATTTTTGGCCTCTGCCAGACACAGTGAAACCGCGGAGCGGGAAATGGAAAAGTATTTTGATATGACCTCCTGGGTCATGTGTTCGTTGTAATACATCCTTGAGATTTCAACTAGTTTTTGAATATCCAGATTTTCCATTGTAGCGTTCTCCCCCTGTTATAAAAGTCGTTGCGTTTGGGTTTGAAATTAGTATATCTCATAAATCTCAGTTAGGCAAGAAAAAACATTTTACTGAATTGACAAAAGTTATAACAAGTGTTAACATAAAAAAGGCAGCGTTTACATAGATGGTTACGGGTGCGAAAAGAGCATCTGCGGCATCAAAGATATAAATTATAGAGGAGGTAACACATTGAAAGTGCAATACAAAAAAGAATTATTAGAGCAGATGTGGAAAAAAATGAACCTCGCCAGAGAATTTGAAAACCGGGTCCAGTGGCTTTTCTCCATGGGCTTGGTTCATGGAACCACACATTTGGGCGTAGGCGAGGAGGCCACGGCCGCGGGCTCCATCCTGGCTCTGGAGGCTCAGGATTATGTATTTGGCACCCATCGCGGCCACAGTCAGGCCATTGCCAAGGGAATCGATATCGACCGGATGATGGCGGAGATTCTGGCAAAGGCGACGGGGGTCTGCAAGGGAAGGGGCGGCTCCATGCATATTGCGGACCCGAATATTCACTACTTCGGAGCGGACGGCGTGCTGGGAGCCAGCCCTGTGATGTGTTGCGGCACGGCGCTGACGATTAAAAAGAGAAAGGAAGAAAACAGGATTGCTGTGGTGTTTTTCGGAGACGGCTCCTCCAACGAGGGCGCGGTGTTCGAGGCCTTTAACCTGGCTGCGGTATGGAAACTTCCGATCCTGTTTGTCTGTATCAACAATACTTACGGCATGTCCACTCCTATCGCAAAGGTCATGAACGATACGGACATCTCCAAGCGGGCGATCCCCTTTGGCATGCCTTCGGAGTCCATCGACGGAAATAACGTACTTACGGTGTACGATACGATACAAAGAGCGCGGAAATATGTTCTGGAAAACGGCCCCATGCTGGTGGTTGAAAATACCTACCGGATCTCCGGCCATTCCAAGAGCGACGGGAACCTGTACCGGACCAAGGAAGAGATCAACGCGTGGAAGGAAAAGTGCCCCATCAAGCTCTTGCGGAATTACCTGGTGGAAAACGGGATGTTCACCCATGAGGAGCTGGATGCGAAGGCGGCTGAGGCAAAGGAGATCATCGACCATGCGGTGGAGTACGCGAAGAGTAGCCCAGAGCCCTCGCCGGATGATATCTACGAGGATGTATATGCGTGAGAGGAGATAGACAGATGAGTGAAATTACTTATGCGCAGGCGATCAATGACGCCATTTCCGAAGAGATGCGCAGAGATGAAAACGTATTTATGATGGGAGAGGATATCGGCCTCTACTGCGGGGCTTTCGGCGTATCCAAGGGAATGATTCAGGAGTTTGGCGAAGAGCGGATCATGGACACCCCTATTGCGGAGCAGGGCTTTGTGGGCGCAGCGGTAGGCGCGGCCATGGCGGGCATGCGCCCGATTGTGGAGCTGATGTTTTCCGATTTTATGTGCGTCTGCTTTGATGAGCTGGTCAATGAGGCGGCAAAGCTTAGGTTTATGTTTGGCGGCAAGGTGAAGGTGCCCATGGTCATGCGAACGCCATCGGGAGCGGGAACCGGCGCGGCGGCCCAGCATTCCCAGAGCTTGGAAGCCTGCCTGGCGCATTTTCCCGGCCTTAAGGTGGTGATTCCATCCACTCCATACGACGCCAAGGGCCTGTTGAAGACCGCGATTCGGGATGACAATCCCGTGATGTTTCTGGAGCAGAAAACCCTGTACCGCATCAAGGGCGAGGTGCCTGAAGAGGATTATGTAATTCCGCTGGGCAAGGCGGATATAAAGCGCACTGGCGAGAACTGCACCATCGTCACCTACGGCAGAATGGTGCAGATGAGCCTTCAGGCGGCAGAAAAGCTGGAGCAGGAGGGAATTCGGACAGAGGTGGTGGATTTGCGGAGCCTGCTTCCTCTGGACACGGAGACCATTATCCAGTCCGTAAAGAAAACAAAGCACGTGCTGATCGTCCACGAGGCGGTTCAGTTCGGCGGCTTTGGCGGAGAAATCTGCGGGCAGATTGCGGACAGCGAGGCCTTTTATTATCTGGACGCACCCATTCGGCGGCTGGGAGCCAAGAGCACGCCTATTCCCTTTAATCCCAGGCTGGAAGCGGAGGCCTTTCCAACCGTCGACAGGATATACAACGCGGTAAAAGGGTTGGTGTAAGGAGGAAATAAAGATGATAGAAATTTTTATGCCCAAAGCCGGCATGGATATGAAGGAAGGAACTCTGATTCGTTGGTTGAAGGAGGTGGGAGACCCGGTTGAGCTGGATGAACCCATCATGGAAATCGAGACGGACAAGATCACGATGGAAGCGGAATCGCCGGGAAGCGGAATCCTGCTGAGCAAAATCGTGGAAGAGGGAAGCGTGGTGCCGGTGCTTTCGGTCCTTGGATATATTGGAGAAAAGGGGGAGAAAGCCCCGGAGGGAACCCCCAAGGTGCTGAACTTTGAAAGCCCCGGCGCTTCAGGAGAGGCAACTCCGGTGCTGGCAACTCCTTATGCCAGAAAGCTGGCAGGAGAAAAGCGGTTGGATTTATCCCAGGTTGCTCCCGGGGAGGACGGCATTATCCGGGCGAAGGATGTGACGGTAACACCGCTGGCCCGGAGGGTGGCAGAGGCAAACCAGATGGAGCTGTCGGACGTTACAGGCACAGGTTTCGGCGGAAAGATCAAAAAAGGTGATGTTGAGGCAAAGATGGCCCAACAGATCGGGAAGCCTGAAGAGACTTCGGAAAGCCTCANNCCGGACCGTGGAATCTCGCCAGCAGCTCAAGGGAATGCGCAAGGTGGTCGGAAAGCGCATGTTTGAGAGCTACAGCCAGGTTCCTACCGTCATGCAGAGCATGAAGGCGGACATGACCGATTTGATGGAGCTTTGCAGGGAAGTCAATGAAAGGCGCAACCAGAAGATCACCTTGAACGATTTTCTCATCAAGGCTACCGCCATTGCGGTAAAGGAGCTGCCCCATGTGCGCACCATGATAGAAGGGGACGAGCTGGTTACCTATGCGGAGGCCAATATCGGCTTTGCGGTGGCGGTAGAGGACGGACTCTACGTGCCGGTCATCTACAACGCAGACCTGTTGCCCCTGGGGGAAATCTCCAGGCAGGCGAAGGAGCTTGCCGAGAAAGCCCGCACCAGAACCATTCGGCCCGATGAAATCACCGGAGCTACCTTCAGCATTTCCAACATGGGAATGTTTGACGTATATACTTTCAACCCCATCATCAATCAGCCGGAAAGTGGAATTCTGGGGATTACCGGGGTAGAGGACGTGTTGAAGCTAGTGGACGGAAAAGTCGAAGTTCGCAAGGAGGCAGTGCTGTGCCTGAGCTATGACCACCGCGTTATGGACGGCGTAGGCGCGGCCAAATTGAAAAAACGGGTAAAAGAACTTATCGAAAACCCAACGGCGATTCTCATATAGAAGGAGGCTTACATGAAACAGTACGACATAGCCGTTATCGGCGGAGGTCCCGCCGGTTACATCGCCGCGATCAAGGGAGCCCAGCTGGGAGCGTCGGTGGTTTTGTTTGAAAAAAGCGTGCTGGGAGGCACCTGCTTAAACCGGGGCTGCATTCCCACCAAGACCTACTTAAAAGGGGCGGAGATGATACACCACATCAGGACGGCGGCCAAATACGGCATCCTCAACGACACGTTCTTCTCGGTGGATATGAACAAGGCGGTGGCCAATAAAAACTCTGTGGTAAAGCAATTGACCCAAGGCGTAGGCGGTCTGCTGAAATCCAACGGGGTAGAGGTGGTTTACGGGGACGCTGCTCTTGCGTCGGAAACCTCCGTGGCCTGCGGCGGGCAGGAATACCATGCCAGGAGCATCATTCTGTGCGGAGGCTCCAAAACCAACCGTATTCCCATACCGGGAATCGAGGACGAAAATGTCCTGACCAGCGACAAAATCCTGGATCTGACAGAACTGCCCAGGCGCCTTGCCATCATCGGCGGCGGCGTGATCGGCTGTGAAATCGCCACGGCCTTCCATTATTACGGCTGTGAAGTCACCATCATCGAGGCGGAAGAGCGAATTTTGCCCCAGATGGACACAGAGATTTCCAAGTCTCTCGCCGAGGTTTTCAAAAAAGAAGGAATTCAGGTGCTGGCGGCTCATGCGGTGGAGAAAATCCAGCACGCTGGCGGCGAGAGCACGGTCTTCTGTAAGGGTGGAAAAACCGTTACTGCGGATAAGATTCTGCTCTCCATCGGAAGAACTGCCGACGTGAGCTGCCTGGGTGCGTTGAAGGAGCGCGTCGGAATGAAGAACGGCAAGGTGGTGGTGGACGACGCCATGAGGACAAACATTCCCAACATCTATGCTCCCGGCGATATCAACGGGAAAAATATGCTGGCCCATGCCGCCTTTAAGATGGGCGAGACGGCGGCGAAAAATGCTATGGGAGGGAATGCTATCTGCAAGCTTGACCATGTGCCCGGCTGCATCTATACCATGCCGGAGTGCGCCAGTGTGGGACTGACCGAGGAAGCGGCCAAGGAAAAGTATGGAAAGGACAGAATTTCCGTTGGAAAGTTTCCGTTTGCCGCAAACGGACGGGCGCTTGCCTCCAACGAAAGCAGAGGCTTTGTAAAAGTGATCGTAGAGAGCCGGTACAAGGAGCTGCTGGGAGTTCACATCTTCGGCGGCCTTGCGACAGAGATGATTTCAGAGGCGGTTTCCCTCATTTCCTCCGAAATTCCGGCGGACGAAATCGCGGAGATGGTTCACGCCCATCCGAGCTATTCAGAAGCATTTATGGAGGCATGTGCGGATGCCTTGGGCGAGTGCATGCATTTACCCAGAAAGAAAGGCTGATGGCGAGGTTAAAAGGAAAATTGAATGCTCCAAATTCAAATGTGTCAATTTGAATTTGGAGATTTTAATATCTAGAGTTCCAGTGACTGGAAAGGCTCCTCCATGAGAATTACACGGGGCAAGGGATATTTTCGCACGATCTGGCGGGCAAGGGCACGCAGTTTAATCTGGTCGTCCTCCTCGAAAGGGAGATGGTAGATCACTGTCTGAGCAGGCCGTATGATGTGCTCGAGAACGTCCCGACCCCGTTTATCATAATAGAAATAGGGATTGAGAAAGACCATGTCGATGGAAAAATCCCGGAACTGTGCGAGAAGCTCTTCCTCCTCACAGCTGCAATCGGTGAGAAACAGGATGTTCTTTCCCCCTATCTGAAGCAGCAGGCAGTTGCAGGTATTGTCTGCAAACATCTGCTTCATATGGCGGGTGCAGAGCGTGGTGAGCAGGATATCCTTCGTCAGCCGGTATTGATGAATGTGTCCTCCATTCATGCTAAAGGTCCAAGAAGGCGTATTGGTTTCGCGGATGGCCTCTTCCAGCAGTTTCAGGCGTGGGTCCGTCCCCTGTGGGTAAAGAATCCTCCGTATCTCGTTGCAGCGCACATATTGTGCCACGATATCGGGAGAAAAATGATCCGGGTGTGGATGAGAAAAGATCAGGTAGTCCAGATTGTTGAAGGGGCCTGTGCCACTTGGCGTGAGCATCTGGGATAACAGGGCGGGAGGGGTCTTGCTGAAAGGAAAATCCCCTTCGCTCTGGATTCCATCCAAGAGAATGCGGATATTTTTATACTTTATCAAAATGCCGGCGTTTGCAATTAATGTGAAAGTAATCAGAATGGGTCCCTCCTGTGAGTTAAATCTGATCAGATAATAACATATGTTATATCAAATGTCAAACGGCTTGCTTTCATTTTTGCAATTGCCTTTTCTGATTTCCATGACCGATTTCTCTTTGTTCTTGAACCACTGGTGGGCGTATGATATACTTGGTTTCATATAGGACTGGAAATTAGCCGTTTGGAAATCTGGTGAGCCTTGTAATTCGTAGCGATACAGGCTCGCCTTTTTTGGAGGACCTCATGAACAGAGAATTTGTCGTAAAGAATTATCGTGAATTATTGGCGATTTTGAATTGCATAAAAGTTGGAGTCTATATTACCGACGGTGAAGGAAATACGATCATGCTGAACGATGAATCCAGCAAAACCGGCGGCTTGACCAGAGAAGAGGTCCTTGGGAAAAACATGAGAGAACTGGAGGCCCTGGGCTTCGTCGAGAATTCCATAACGCTGAAAACTTTGCGCAGCGGCGCGGAGGAGAATATGATCCAGAACCTCGGGGATGGCGGAAAAATATATGTGACCGGGGTGCCTCTGTACAATGACGGCAGCAATATCGGCCTGATCATTTCCACGGAGAGGGACATTACAGAGACCTTACAGCTGAGGGAGCTGTTAAAGGAAAGGGATCAGAATACAGAAAAATATCAAAAAGAAATCGAATATTTAAAGATGCAGAATATTGTAATGTGGGGAAATCTCATCGCCGAGGACGACTCTTCCAAGCAGACCGCGGAAAAGGCGAGGAGAATTGCCGGCCTTGGCACTACCGTGCTGTTGATAGGAGAATCCGGCACAGGCAAGGAGGTATATGCCAACTTTATATACCAGAACAGCACCCGGGTCGGGAAGCCCTTTATAAAGGTCAACTGCGCCGCGATTCCGGAAAACCTGCTGGAATCGGAAATGTTCGGCTATGAAAAAGGCGCGTTCACAGGAGCGGACAAGAATGGCAAGATGGGTTTGTTTGAGATGGCAAATCACGGCACGATATTTCTGGATGAAATAGGCGATATCCCCGTTCATCTGCAGCCAAAGCTTTTGAGAGTGCTGCAGGAAAAGGAAATCATGCGTGTCGGAGGAGAGAAGACCATTTCCCTCGATGTACGGCTGATTGCGGCCACGAGCAAGGATTTGGAAAAGGAAATAGAGAAGGGGAACTTCCGAAGAGACCTGTACTACAGACTGAATATCCTGCCCATTGAGCTGACGCCCCTCAGAGGCAAAAGCAAAGACATCAGGGCCCTCAGCAAATACTTTGTGGAGAGTTTCAACAAGGAATATAAGATCAGGAAGACGATAACGGAGGATGCCATCGATGCGCTGCAGAGCTATAAATGGCCGGGAAATATAAGGGAGCTGGAAAATATAATAGAACGGCTCATGATCAGCTTTGACGGCGATAAAATCACCAGATTTCAAGTTGAGACGGCAATCGGCGTCATCAAAAAAGAGGATAGCATCAATCATGAAAATCTGGAAGGAAAGACGATAACGGAATTGATTGAGGATTACGAGAAGAATATATTGGTGAGGATGCTTGAAAAATATAAAAGACCCAGCGTGGTCGCGCGAAAGCTGGACATGAACAAATCCACCCTCTCGAGAAAAATGAAAAAGTACGGAATTTAATGAGGAAAGAAAAAAGCAGAGAAAAGGCAAAAGCGTTTTAGAAATAGAACGCTTTTGTTGTTTTTTTGAGACGTTTTCTGC
>DLFX01000093.1 GCA_002482405.1 Firmicutes bacterium UBA7709
GCGACGATGATCACGTCGCGCCGTTCCGAAAGGGCCGCCGTGGCCGAGTGGCGCAGCTTTTCTATCTCATCGTTGATATCGGAATCCTTCTCAATATAGGTGTCCGTGGAGGGCACGTAAGCTTCCGGCTGATAGTAGTCGTAATANNATAGCTTACAAAATATTCCACTGCATTTTCCGGGAAAAACTCTTTGAACTCCCCGCAGAGCTGCGCGGCGAGGGTCTTATTGTGGGAGATGACGAGGGTCGGCTTCTGGACCCGTTCGATGATGTTGGCCATGGTAAAGGTCTTGCCGGAGCCCGTCACGCCCAGGAGGGTCTGATGCTTTTCGCCCCGCAGGATTCCTTCAGTCAACTGGTCCACGGCCTGAGGCTGGTCCCCCATCATTTTATAGTCTGAAACAAGTTTAAATTCACTCATATTTTCATCCGTCCTGATTATTTATCTTTAACAGTATACCATATACCCAGGTTCTTTACAATATAAATGCGAACATTTGTTCCCTTTGTGAAAAATATGTGCTTCAGGCATCTTGTCTTTTATTCTCGACTGTATTATAATTTATTAATACAGTTACTCAGCGCAATCCATATTCTGGAACGAGAGAACCGGTCGATACAGGATGAAGCCATCTATGGTGATACTGTAAGTTGCAGACAGTGTCATTTTTTAATTTACAGGAAAATATTGAAAATTCTATCTTCCATTTGCAGGAGGTGTATCCCTTGAAAGAAAAGATATATTACAAGAGCAACAACTATAACGAAACCGTTTTGGTCACCGATCCGAAGGAAATTTCTTCCAACCATCAGCTGGAAAAAACCTTCCTGCAGACGATGTCCGGGCATTTGACCAGCAACAACTCCATCGACGAATCGCTGTACGGGAAATACGATGTAAAGCGCGGCCTTCGCGACTCCAACGGAGCCGGAGTTGTGGTGGGCCTGACCAAGATCGGCGACGTTCAGGGCTATGAAGTCAATGAAAAAAATGAAAAGGTTCCTGTGGACGGAAAGCTTTTTTACCGCGGCATCGACGTTGAGGATATCGTAAACAGCTGCCTTGCGGACAACCGTTTCGGCTATGAGGAGACCAGTTACCTGCTTCTTTTCGGCGACCTCCCAAATCAGAAACAGCTGGAAGACTACAAAAAAGTCATCGGGATGAAGCGGGAGCTGCCTCTGGGTTTCGCACGGGATATGATCCTGACTGCTCCGAGCAAAAGCGTAATGAATAAGCTGGCAAGAAGCGTTCTTGCCCTCTATTCCTATGATGAAAATCCGGACGACATATCCATACCCAATGTGCTGCGCCAATCCATCAACCTGATCGGTTATTTTCCTTCCCTGGTCGCTTACGGGTATCAGGCGAAGAGATCCTATTACAACAATCAGAGCCTGCACATTCATTACCCTGATCCCACCCTTTCCACGGCGGAAAACATACTGAGGCTGATGCGCCCCACCAGCGAGTACACCGAGCTGGAGGCAAAGCTTCTGGACCTCTCCATGATTCTCCACGCGGAACATGGCGGCGGAAACAATTCTTCCTTTACCACCCATCTGGTATCGTCCACCGCGACGGATACCTACTCGGCTATCGCTGCGGCGGTAGGCTCCCTGAAGGGCCCAAAGCACGGCGGCGCCAACGTTGAAGTCCTGCAAATGATGGATGACATCAGGGAAAACGTAAAGGATATCACCAATTATAAAGAGGTTGAAAAATATCTGATCAAGATCCTTCACGGCGCGGCAAATGACGGCTCCGGCCTGATCTACGGCCTGGGCCACGCGGTATATACCGTTTCCGACCCCAGGGCGACGCTTCTGAAGAAGATGGCCAAAAAGCTTGCTGAAGACAAGGGCCTCATGGATGATTTCATGCTTTACGACTTTATTGAAAACCGCGCGCCGTACCTGTTTATGGAAGTGAAGGGCACGAAAAAGCCCATGCCGGCCAATGTCGACCTTTATTCCGGCTTTGTGTACAACGCCCTCAATATTCCTATCGATATCGCGACCCCGATCTTTGCCTGTTCGAGGCTGTCCGGATGGTGCGCTCATAGGATCGAAGAACTCGTTGCCGGCGGAAGGATCATGCGGCCCGCTTATAAATGCGTCCAGCCCCAGGTGAAATATACCCCGCTGGAGGAGAGAAAGTAGAACAAAAAAAGGAATTTTATGTCACGGCATATCGTTGTTTTTATATATATCTTTGGAATTTTTATGGGCATGACGGGAATTTTGCTGTACTGGCTCATGTCCAAGAAAAAGGTCTTAAAAGACAGAGTCAAAGACGGAGCCGGATATATCCGGCTCCGCAAATTCATGATCAGCACTTTTTTCATCGGCCTGATCAGCTTTTTTACCTTTTACGGCCAGTATATCATCTTTCTGCGCCCTGCAAACACCACATTCCGTATTCTGGATTACCTGTTTTGGGTATGCTTTATCTTCTATTGGATCGAATATCTCGATTCGATGGTGGACGGCGTTTACCTGCATAAGATAAAGGAGGTCATCAAGTACGGCTGCGTGGTGTACGTTCTGATCTGGCTTTTCACCACATCTCAGATCTGGCATACCGATTTCCTCATCGTCAGCCTGAGCAGCAAGATGCTCTTTGTTCTGCTGGATATCCTCTTCTGCCTCCTGTCCCTGTTTGTCGTCGTGATTTACGTCATCCGGGGACGGCGCCAGATTCAAAACCGTTTATCCAGCCTGTACATCTTTGCCGTCAGCTTCGCCCTGACGGTTTACGCCGTCTGGGAGTTCATGCATTACATCCGGCTGTTTACCGGCATGGACAAGCCTGAAGCCTGGGAGCTGAACCCGGTCAACGCCACCGCGTTCTTCCTGTTCTTTACAAACCTGATTACCTTGATTTACGTATATCATAACGACTTTGCCGCAAGATTTCTGGCAGTTCAGCTCATCGGAGAGCCCGAAGAAGTTCCAGGTCCCGCGAAGTGCCCGGAACCGGCGGACATTGCCAACTCTCCGAAAGGTTCAGAGCCGGCAATCCCTAACTCCCTGGAATGCGCAGAGCCGGCAATCCCGGACGCCCCGGAATGCGCCGATACGGACATCGCCCTGGAACACAATCTCACTCCCCGGGAAAGGGAAGTCATGGAGTTCGTCCGCAAAGGCTTCAGCAATGCGGAAATCGCCGGGGAGCTATATATCTCCCAGAATACGGTAAAGCATCACATCTATAATCTTTTCAAAAAATTGGAAGTTAAAAACAGAGTTGAACTGATCTGTCTGCTTCAAGAGCATGATCCCACAGCATAACAGGAATATGATTCCATGGTATAGAAGAATATGATGCCTTGGAATAATATGGTCGCCCTCAGGCAAAAATGATACTGGAGTGCCATTGGCAATTTCAGCGTTTTCCTATATAAAGACGTAGGGAACCTTGTTTCGGGTTTCCAATCTTTATTTAATCTAAACTATTAGAAAGAAAGAGGTATTTTTCTCATGAGTTCACAAGAAGAAAATGGACTTAAAAGAGGTCTCAAGGCGAGACACATGAACATGATCGCCATAGGCGGAGCCATCGGAACCGGTCTGTTCGTCGCCTTGGGAGGCTCGCTGAGCGAAGCAGGCCCCGGAGGCGCGCTGCTCGCTTATGGCG
>DLFX01000125.1 GCA_002482405.1 Firmicutes bacterium UBA7709
GGGCTAGGTGCGCAAAAAAGTGAAAATGGCAGAGTAACATCATAAAAAATACCGGAACGTTACGAAAACGCTCCGGTATTTTTCGGTTAATATGATGAATTTGCATTCTTACAGTTTGAATTCCTTCTTCGCNNTCGGCGATGGAAGCATCCAGCTTGCTGATTACTTCGTCGATATGCTCATAGGACAGTGTTGCCGGTGGCTCAATCCTTACAGTCTTTGCATTTACGAGAGTACCTGCTGTCATAACGTGTCTGTCGAACAGTCCCTTCGTAACCGCATAACCGACTTCCGCTTCCGGGAATTCCATACAGATCAGGAGACCTGCGCCTCTGACTTCCTTCAGAACGGTCGGATACTTCGCTTTCAGTTCGTTTAACTTAACCATGAAGTAGTCGCCCTTTTCTTTGCAGAGCTTCGGAACGTCGTTTTCCAGCATGTATTTGATGGTGGAAAGAGCNNGCCGAGCATGCAAGCGGGTTGCCTCCGAAGGTCGGGGAACCGAGGATCCAGGGATTCTCGATGAGCTTTTCGCCCCAGCACCAGGGTCTTGCGATGATACCGGTGATCGGCATGATTCCGCCGCCGAAAGCCTTTCCGTAGGTCATGATATCCGGGCAAACGTCTTCAACTTCGCAACGCCACATGGTTCCGGTTCTTCCCATACCGGTCTGGATTTCGTCTACGATCATTGCAACGCCATATTTGTCGCAAATATTTCTGACGGCCTTCAGATATCCTTCCGGCGGAATCTGAACGCCGGCTTCGCCCTGAATCGCCTCGATGATAACGCCGGCAACCTTTTCGCCGACAGTCTGCAGATTCTTGATGGCGGTTTCCATCGCAGCGGCGTCGCCGTAAGCTACGTGCTGAACCTGCTGGATCATCGGGAGATAGTCCTCTCTGTAAGCGCCTTTGCCGCCCATGGAGATCGCGCCCAGGGATTTGCCGTGGAACGCGCCGATTGTGGAGATATACCATCTTCCGCCCGTAGCAAGGCGAGCGAGCTTCAGAGCCATTTCAACAGCTTCCGCGCCGCCGTTTGTGAAGAAGCAGTACTGTAAATCTCCGGGGGTGATCATTGCAAGGATGTTTGCAAGATATCCTCTCAGCGGGTCAACCAGTTCCTGGCTGTGCAATGCATATTTGTCGAGCTGAGCCTTAACGGTCTTTAAGATTTCAGGATTTCTGTGTCCACAAGTATAGATACCGAAACCGCCCAGACAGTCGATGAATTGGGTTCCGTAAAGGTCTTCGAAATGGTCTACAGAGTCGGTCCATTCTACGAATGTAGCATCCGTCGATACCGACTTTCTGTATTCCAGCCAACCGGGGTTGACGTTTTCGTTAAAGTTGGCAATGGAATCCTTAACGATCTGATCTTTTTCTTCTTTTGTCAGTTCTGGCCTCTCAATATAGCCTACGACTCTTTGCGCCTCTTTTAAAGCTTTTTCTTTGTTACATGCGGTCATGGTAAAAAACCTCCTAAATTTTAACTTATTAACTCTTTTTCCAGAGTAGCTAACGATTATCTCTTTATAATTCAATTTCCGTGCCAATTTCATGCGTTTTAAAAAAAATTCTGAATATACGCCTAATTTCAACGGATTTGGACATATCCCCGCCTCTGTCACGCGCATATTATTGTCAGAATTTTTTCTCATTTATTAAAATAATTGATACTTTTTTCTCAAATATGAGATTCAAATGGAATCCGCCATCAATTCGTTCATTTTTCTGTCCCACAATGCCCCGTCCGAAATAGAACCCGCCATCCGGGCTAATTTTTCAAGCTGAGTCCAGGACAGCAGTTTCAGATCTGCAGGACGGACCGCCATTCCGGAACGCCGCGCCAGCTGAAAAATCTTTTGTTCGGATTCCGGCATTTGAAAATATTCTCCGATGACGGCCAGCATCCTGGGCCGGTCATGGGCAAGGCGCCCTTCGATCTCCTGAAGCAGGTTGATGATATGGTCGCTGACGAGCTTTCCGGTACAATTTTCAGCGTTTTCNNTCAGCTTCTCGTTTTCGCTGCACAGCTGGTATTTTCCGTCGAGATACTCCTGCCACAGCTCCGTTCCGTCCTTGATCACCGCCGTCCTGATCCTTACAAAATCCGGATCGATGGCGCGGACCACCCGGGCGGTCTCCTCGGCATTTTCCCGGGACAAGGCCTTCCCCCCGATCCCCGGCATGAAATAGACTGAGAGCTCGATACCCGCTTCCTTTATGTTCCTCCCTGCGGTGATTTCCTGTTCGGCGGAGACGCCTTTATTGATGAGAGCAAGGACGCTGTCAGACCCGGACTCAAAACCGGAGTGGATTCGCTTCAGGCCGGCGGCTCTCAGCTCTTTGTACTGCTCCACGCTGATCCTGGACAGGGTTTCGGCCCTGCCGTAAGTGGTGATCCTTTTAATGCTTGGCAGCTTTTCCCGGAGATAGCGGAGGACCTCCTCAACCCTTTCGGGTTTCACCGCAAGGGAGTTCCCGTCCTGCAGAAATACATTTTCACCGCCATGGGCGAGCCACCGGTAGACGAGATAATAGCAGTACTGCGCTTCCCGCGTCATGCCGTCGAGCCTTTTCAAGGCGGCTTTTTTGTTCCAGGAACCGTCCGGTTCCTGATAGTCCTTTGCGATTTCAGCATATTCGGCCATCACGTCGATATCTTTTTTGATGCTCTCCACAGAGAACGCTTTAAATCCCTCGTGTTTGTACAGCATGCAGAATTTGCAGCGGTTCCAGGTGCAGCCCTCCGTGATCTGGAGAAGCAGGCTGTTTGCCTCACTGGGCGGGCGTATGGGTCCGATGCGGTATGTGGTCTGTTTTTCCTCAGTCATAAAAAACTCCTTCAAAATTTCCATCGATTCGGCGTCGGTGTTAGTGTTACTAATATATCATATTTTCATGTGACTTTGGGATATGCTATAATGAATCTAATAATCAATATGCGGTGGTACCGCAAAACGGCGTGTAAGCTCGTTTCAATATATTTTACATAAACTTTTACAAAAAGGGCGGGGTAACGATGATCAACCAGATGCAGAAAAAAGTGCTGATCCTGGCATTGCGGGCGGGAGAGCTGATGATGAAAAGCGGAGCCGAGATCTACAGGGTG
>DLFX01000031.1 GCA_002482405.1 Firmicutes bacterium UBA7709
CGGAATCCAAATCCACCATGTTTGCCGCTTCTTTGGCGGCAGTGGTTCCGCTGTTCATTGCGATGCCCACATTTGCTTGCGCCAGGGCAGGAGCGTCGTTAGTCCCGTCGCCCGTCATGGCGACGATTTTGCCCTGGGCCTGTTCCTCTTTGATCGCCTTAATTTTATCCTCCGGCTTGCATTCCGCAATAAAGCTGTCCACGCCGGCCTCCTGGGCTATAGTCGCTGCTGTCAGCGGGTTATCGCCAGTGCACATGATGGTCCTGATTCCAATGGCGCGCAGTCTTGCGAAGCGCTCCACCAATCCCTCCTTAATGGTATCCTTCAGATAAATGACCCCTAAAATCCGATCTCCGGCGCAGACTGCCAGCGGAGTACCGCCCAATTTGGCAACCTCGTTCACCCGGGTCTCTAAATCGCCGGGAACGACGCCGCCCATACTCTGTACATACCTTTGTATCGCATCGGAAGCGCCCTTGCGTATCCTTGTGCCATCGGCCAGGTTGACTCCGCTCATGCGCGTCTGCGCGGTAAAGTCTATGAATTCCATGCCGGGAACCGCGTTCAGGCGCTCTCCGTTCAGGCGCTCGCCGAGTGTCACCACTGACTTACCCTCCGGGGTATCATCTTTTATCGAGCTGACGACGGCATAGTGAATCAGTTCCTGTTCCCGCGTATTGCCCACGGGGATAAATTTTGCCGCCATACGGTTGCCGTAGGTGATAGTGCCGGTTTTGTCGAGAATCATGGTGTCCACATCCCCGCAGGCCTCCACAGCCTTTCCGGACATGGCGATGACGTTAAACCGCGTAACACGGTCCATGCCCGCGATACCGATGGCCGACAGCAGTCCGCCGATGGTGGTGGGAATCAGACATACCGTAAGGGCAATCAGCGTGGAAACCTGAAGGCGGACCCCGCTGTACAGCGCGATGGGATAGAGGCTGACAATAACGATCAGGAAGATGATCGTCAGGCTTATCAGCAGTGTGTTCAGCGCAATCTCGTTGGGCGTTTTCTTGCGGGAAGCGCCTTCCACCAGAGCAATCATTTTATCGAGGAAGGATTCCCCCGAATTTGATGTGATCTGGATTTTCAGCCAGTCGCTGACCACCGTTGTTCCTCCGGTTACCGATGCGAAATCGCCGCCGCTTTCCTTTAACACGGGTGCGGATTCGCCGGTAATCGCCGACTCATCGACTGAGGCAATTCCGTCGATCACCTCGCCGTCGTTTGGAATCAGTTCTCCGGCCTTAACAAGCACAACGTCGCCTTTCTTCAGCATGCTGGCGCTCATGACCGCTTCCGTACCGTCGTCACTAAGGATCCGGGCCTGCATATCCTTTTGGGTTTTTTTCAGGCTTTCCGCCTGCGCCTTGCCCCGGCCCTCGGCCACCGCTTCCGCGAAGTTGGCGAACAGCACCGTGANNCCCCGGCCCTCGGCCACCGCTTCTGCAAAATTGGCAAACAGCAGTGTTATAAAAAGAACGGCCGATACAAGCGCGTCATACGTCCGCAGATTGCTTCCTTCATCCCCGAACAGGCTTGGAAAAAAGCAAAGCAGCAGCGTCACCGCAAATCCTATTTCCACGACGAACATGACGGGGTTTCTCATCATATACAGAGGATTAAGCTTTATAAATGCTCCAAACACGGAGGGTTTCAGGATGTTCCCCGTTATAAATTTTGTTTTCTTTTCTTTACTCATAAAAGTATCCCTCTTAATTCCATAAGGTCATATGCTCGGCAATCGGGCCAAGGACTAGCGCCGGGAAGAACGTTAGAGCGGCAATGATCAGTACGATCAAGAGCAGCGATATGGCGAACGTCCTCGTGTCGGTTCTCAGTGTTCCGATGGATTCGCTGACCGGGTTCTTCAACATCAGCGAGCCTGCGATGGCCAGGGAAATGATAATGGACAGATAGCGCCCGAGGAACATGACCAGAGCTGTGGTGATATTCCAGAAATACGTATTATCCGCCAGGCCCTCGAAGCCGGAACCGTTGTTTGCGGCGGCGGAGGTGTACTCATACAATATCTGGGTAAGCCCGTGATAGCCGGGATTGGTGATTCCATTCAAACCGGCAGGAACAGCAACGGCTAATGCCGAAAAGGACAGGATCAGAAGAGGGTGGAGGATAATGCCCAGCGCCACGAGCTTCATTTCTTTCCCTTCTATCTTCTTTGCGAGATACTCCGGCGTGCGGCCTACCATAAGCCCGCAGATAAATACTGTGAGAACTACATACAGAAGCATGTTGAGAAGACCGACTCCCTTTCCGCCGAATACAAGGTTGAGCATCATATTCATCAAGGGTACCATGCTCCCCAAGGGCGTCAGCGTATCATGCATGTTGTTGACGCTGCCGGTGGTAAAAGCAGTCGTCACGGTGCTGAAGAGCGCGGATTGGGCAATGCCAAAACGCACCTCTTTCCCTTCCATACTGCCCATGCTCTGATTTAATCCGGCCTGTTCCAGCAGGGGATTCCCCGCTTGCTCTGCTCCAAAGCAGACGGCGATACCCACAGCCAAAAGGATGAGCATGACGGCAAATATGGGCTTGGCCTCGCTGCCGAACAGGACCTTTTTTTCTTTGTCATTCCCGATTTTCTTTGTTCGGCTGCGGACCATGAGACCGAACATCACTGCGCAGGCTCCTGGCAAGAGCATCATTGAGAGGATTTCGATCATATTCGTAAGGACATTGGGGTTTTCAAAAGGCGCAGCCGAGTTAGCCCCGAGAAAACCTCCGCCGTTGGTTCCTATGTGCTTGATGGACTCCAATGCGGCCATGGGACCCATGGCGATATCCTGATATTTTCCTTCGATCGTCGAAACTGTTATGTTGGGAGACAGCGTCTGCACAACCCCTTGAGAGACAAGAACCACTCCGACAAACAGGGAAAGCGGCAGGAGAACGCGGGTCGTGACGCGGATGAGATCCGCATAGAAGTTCCCCATGGTTTTTGCTCTGCCTGCAAAGCCGCGGACAGCGGCAATGGCGACGGAAAATCCGGTGGCCGCAGAGGCAAACATCAGAAATATGATGACCGCCATCTGGCTCAGATACGTGAGTCCGGATTCGCCCGAATAATGCTGGAGATTCGTGTTGGTAATAAAGCTGATTACCGTATTGAACGCAAGGCTTGGCTTCATCGCGCCGATGGCGTTTGGGTTCAGAAACAGAAGCTCCTGAACCCGTAGGATCAGATATCCGGCAAGCGCCATGACCGCGTTGGTCGCAAGCATTGCCGCGGCATACTGTTTCCAGCTCATTTCTTTTCTATCGATACCGCACAGGCGGTAAATTCCGCTGTCCACCCGGTCGAAAACCGGATCGGCAAAAGTGTGCTCCCCTACTGCAACGTGATATAGATACTTCCCCATCGGGAAGATTACGGCAATAAAAGCTGCTAAAATAATGAGAATCTGTAGCATATTTCTCTTCCACCTTTCCTGGCTGCATTGCTAAATTCCTCTCACCGCCTAATTTATGATTCAGTGTATCATCTCTGTCATTAGTTTAGGATTAGGGTTTTCATAGGCGGATTAAAATTGAATTAAGATTCCTTTTTAATACCGTAATCCAGGTAAAAAAACACTAACCAGCCCTTTGAATAGCATGGTTAGTGTCTGCAATTAAAAACTTTTAATTCAATATTGGCGCTTCGCCTCAGCCGGATTTGCCGTCGTCGCCGATCCGAAGCATGCGATAGCCGACTCCGATATGCGTTTGAATGTACTTAGGCTGTGAAGGCGTTTTTTCCAGCTTCTTTCGAAGGGTTGCCATAAAAACGCGAAGGGCGGGAACATCTCCGGCGTAATTTCCCCATATTTCATGCAGGATAAAATTGTGAGTCAGGACCTTCCCCGCATTTTTAGCCAACAGCCACAAGAGCCTGTATTCGATGGGCGTCAGGTGTATTTCCTCTCCATCCAGCCATGTGCAGCCGGCCGCATAATCAATCTTCAGATCCCCATTGGTAAAGATGGTTGCATCTCTTTGCAGTTTTTCACTGTCATATCGCACCCGGCGCAAGCTGACCCGGAGCCGCGCCAGAAGTTCCTCCACACTGAAC
>DLFX01000365.1:0-6793 GCA_002482405.1 Firmicutes bacterium UBA7709
CCTACCATGATCCCGTGGTTTCTGGCATAATTGATGAAGTCCCACACGATGAGGAAGTATTCCACATATCCCATGGCTGCAATGGTATTCAATTCATAGGAGAGCCGTTCCCCGAGGCTTTCCGTGATTTCGCCGTATCGGTCCTTCATCCCCGCGTTGCAGAGCTCTCTGAGATATGCTTCGTTGTCCTTTCCGTCGGGGGCGTGGAATTCCGGCAGGTGGATCTGCCCGAACTGAAACTCCACATTGCAGCGGTCCGCGATCTTCTTGGTATTTTCGATGGCCTCTGGAAGATCCGCAAAGAGCTGTTCCATTTCCTGTTCGGATTTTAAGTAAAACTGATCGTTGGGAAAGCGCATCCTGTTTTCGTCATCCACGTTCTTTGCCGTCTGGATGCACAGCAGAATGTCATGAGCCACGGCGTCTTCCCTTTTAACATAATGCACGTCGTTTGTCGCGACGAAGGGGACTCCGATCTCCTCGCGGAGCCGTTTCATATCGGGCAGGATCTGCAGCTCTTCCTCCAGTCCCTGATCCTGCAGCTCCAGATAAAAATTGTCCTCTCCGAAGATGTCCAGAAGAGTCAGGGCTTCTTTTTTGGCTCCCTCATAATCTCTNNCTCCACTGGATCTCCCCCGCAAGGCAGGCGGAGAGGGCGATAATCCCTTCGCTGTGCCGGCGCAAAACCTCGTGATCGATCCTGGGCTTATAGTAAAAGCCTTCGGTGTAACCGGCGGAGACGATCTTCATCAGGTTGTGATACCCTGTGTCGTTCTCTGCAAGGAGCACGAGATGCCCCTGGCGCTTGTCCCTTTCCGCGTCCTTATCCCTCATCGTCCTTGCCGCGGTATATACCTCGCAGCCGATGATGGGTTTAACCCCCTGTTTCTTTGCTTCTTTATAGAAATCGATGACGCCGAACATGGCGCCGTGGTCTGTGATGGCCACCGCCTCCATTCCCAGTTCTTTCGTCCGCGAGATCAGGTCCTTGATCCTCGAAGCCCCGTCCAGCAGGCTGTATTCCGTATGTACGTGAAGGTGTGTAAATGTCATCATTGTTCCTTTTCTTTTTTACTTTTCTGTTTCGACATATTTCGAAAACGGCCGGCCGTTTATTTTACCGACTATCTCTCCAGTTTCCATTTTACCATATTATCCAGTCAGCGGATACAAATAAAAATGATTTTTAAAGGCCCGCGGCCCTTTCCACCATATCGGCAAGTCTGGAAAGCGCCCTTACCGCAGGCGCTCCGTCGATCACATCATGATCGACAGCGGCCGTCAAATAGAGATATTCCATCATTCCGACAGACGTTATTATTACCGTACCCATGTTCCTCTTTGTTAAAAACGGACTTCTAATAATTTTTTTCCATACCATTCTTCTGAGAAAGCGCGCCTCCGTAACGTCCAGTTCAATGAGCGCCCTGATATGATGCTTCCCTTGACCGACGACGCCGATGTCGGCCTTGGCGATCCTGCTTGCCGGAAATCCCTTCAAACGATACTTGTCCAAATTCCTCAAATTATTTGCACCACCTTTTATTTAAAACTCCTACTGAATCTTATCACATTTAAAAAATAGCGCATATACTAAAGTAAAACTTGATTGAGGTGACGCTAATGGCTTTCGATCAGTACGATACACGGGAACTTTTCGCAAGGCTTCTTCAGTGTGAGGCCGGCGGAGAGGGAGAAGACGGAATGAGAGCAGTCGCAACAATTATTATGAATCGGGCAACAATTCCGTACGGGGAATTTTCAAGGGTCAGCCAGGGAGGAAACGTCAGGAATATCCTAACCCAGGAAGGGCAGTTCGTGTGCATGCGAACAACGGTCGGGGGAGTTTATAATCCACAGAATGTCACCAATATGAACCCCACTGACGAACAATATTCCATCGTTGACTGGGCGCTGGGCGGAGGGAGATTCGCTCCGGTCGGCAATGCGCTTTTTTATTTTAATCCCTACAATCCCCAATGCCCTCCGTATTTTCCGACCAATGTCGGAGTTATTCATAATAGGATCGGCGACCATTGCTTTTATATTCCCACACAATACTATCCGAATACTTAACAGAATGTCAGTGAAAGGAAGCAAATATATGTATGATTGTAACTTAATCAAATCCAGGGCTCAAAAGATACAGGATAACCTGCTGCCGAGTTTAGAGTCGACATATCTGAAGACCCAGATGCCTATGGCTCCGACAATACCCGCTCCGTCGCCCGAGCCGGAACAGACCTTGCCCATCAATCCCATGATGCCAAGGACATCGCCTGTTTCACCGGGCATCACGGTTCCCGCAAACCCTCTCCTTCCTCCAGATTATGCAACCACTCTGGACTATGAGAGCCTGCAATACCTGAACGGTTACTTAAGAACCCAGATCGGCAAATATGTAGAAGTTGAATTTTTAGTAGGGTCGACGAACATAGCCGTAAGACATGGCAAACTCACGGGCGTAGGGCTGAACTATATTATAATTGAGGATCCGGCTACAGGAGAGGTTTCGGCCTGCGACTTCTATAACATAAAGTTTTTTACGACTCATGCCCTGGAAGACGCGGCGGCGGAAGATAAAAAATGAAGGAAAAATATAAAAAGAGCCGCGCATCAACCACGGCTCTTGTGAATGTGTTCGCGTTTTCTGGTCCTGAAGAGCAGATGGCGCAGCGTTTGCCAATGGAATGGAAACAGCGGATATAAATAACTGCTTCCGACAAGGTTCTTTGTCCTCGCCAGTATGATGATGTTGATGGCGATCGCTATCAATGCCCCCCAGATGCCGCCGATCGCGGCTCCGAGCAGGATGAGCACCCTCATGAATTTGATCGCGTACCCGAGCTCGATGCTCGGCTGGGTAAAGCCCGCCAGCGCCAGAACCGCCATGCAAAGAATCGTCTGAGGGATGAACCATCCCGAATCCACGGCAAACTGCCCCAGGATCAAGGCTCCTATGACAGACAGAGACATGCCNNCAGCTTCAGTCCGTCGATGGCAAACTCCAACAGGAGAAACTGTACAAACAGCGGCATGGCATAGCCCTCGTCAGGGAAGAAAAAATCCAGCCTCGGTCCGGTTGGGATATCTCCTTCCGCCATCAGCAGATACACCGGAGTCAGGAATATGACCGCGATCATATTGAGGGCCCTTAAAAGGCGAAAATAATTTCCGGTCATCGNNGTAATAGTCGTCCGTATCCTGAATGAAATCAAAGATGCAGGTCGGAATTAAAATTGCCGTAGGGCTGTTGTCGATCAATACCACCAGCTTCCCTTCCGTCAGATGGGCGGCAACCACATCGGGCCTTTGGGTGTAGCGCACTTTTGGCAAAGGATTGATCCATTTGGGCATTTCCAGGGCTTCAACCAGGCTCTGATCCCCCACCGTCAGCGTATCCTGGCGGATGGCGTCGATCTTGTCCCGGACCGTTTTCACGAGCTCCTCATCCGCCAGCCCGTTGATATACCCGATGCACACGTCGGTCTTGGAAGTCGTTCCCACAGTATGCATCTCCAAAATCAGCTTCGGGTCCCTGATCCTTCTGCGGATCAGATTTGTGTTAAACAGCAGGGTTTCAACAAATCCGTCCTTCGGACCCCGGAGGGATTTTTCCTTTTCCGGCTCGTCAACACCTCTCACAGGATAAGTCCTCAAGTCGAGGACGACCACTTCCGAATATCCGTCGATGACGATAAGGGTCAAGCCGGAAAGCAGGGACTTTATCATCCGGTCCGTGCTCTTCTCCGCCGTCGCCTGGACATAAGGAAGATGATATTTAATGAATTCGGTTACATTTTCCCGCTGATTCATTTCATGTTTGGGAACCGCCAGAAGAATGTGGAGCATCTGCTCCATGATTTCCGATTTGATAAAGCCGTCTATATAATAAATATAGACCTCTCTTCCGCCCACAACGACGTTTCGCTCTCCAATATCAAAGCTCTGCCCGATGGTCAAAGCCTCTCTGAGATAGGTCACATATTCGTTAAATTTATTGATTTCCATAAACCNNCTTTGCCATTCGCTCTTATCTCTGCTATTTTTGCCAAAGGAAGCTGATTTATTCAAAAATCGATTGGACTAATCGTTCGGATTTGCTCCTATGATCTGCATACGCCTTTTTGTCCGGTCAGCTGCACCCATATACGAAGATATTGACTCTCCACCGATTCAAAGCTTTTGGCCTCGAAATTTATATTTCCGGCAATATCCGGCTCATAATCGAATACCGGTTTGCTCATTAAGGCGTTGAACTCACAGACCAGGAGAGCATCATCGATCTGTCGTATCTGGGCCAATTCCTCCGGCGAAAACGGTTCCGCAATAAATTTATGATAAATCAGGTTTTGAAGCCGCTCCTCTATTTCCATATAATTTGCAAGATGGGGTTTCACAGGGCGGGTGATATCTGAAATGTACGCTTCGCTGGCATCGTGAAGCAGACAGGCCAGCTGTACCTTTTTAGAATAGCTCCGTGCTCTTGCCTCCACCGCACAGTTAACACAGTGCTGAGCAACGGAATAAAACCGCTGAAAATGGCCGTTTGCTCTGCACATCAAAGAAAGCGCATGGGCAATATCTTCAATTTGAATTTTCGCAGCGTCCGGCTGGAGCGGATCAAAGTCCTCGCCGGAATAGGTTGTAATACAGCTCAATAGCCTCACCGTCTTTCTTCCAATTCCCCCCAGGACACCCGGGCATTGGGTGGAAATCGATATATTTTATCCTCTTATCATACAGGAAATTTCCTCATAGTTAAAGAGAAAGCACCGATTAGATGCAGTATTTTCCCAGATATTCCTCCATTCTTTGTTTCATTTCATCGTCGATCAAGACCCTGCCGCCGATCTCCTTCCCATACAGGTTGCCAATGATATCCCGGACCGTAATAATCGGATAAGTGGATATCCCATACTCCTCTTTCAGCTCCTGGATCGCCGTTTTGCTGCCTGTCCCCCGCTCCATGCGGTCCACGGAAACGACGAGGCCTTCGACGGTTACCTCCAGTTCCTTGAGGATCGGCATGATTTCCCGCATCGCGGTACCCGCAGTGATGACGTCCTCCACCACCAGGACCGAATCTCCCGGCTGCAGCTGATAGCCCAGCAAAGAACCACCCTCCCCGTGATCCTTTGCTTCCTTGCGGTTGGAGCAATACCTGACGTCATACCCGTATTTCCCTGCCAGAGCGATGGAAGCCGCCACGGAAATGGGAATCCCTTTATAGGCCGGACCGAACAGGGCGGTAATATCCCTTTTCAAATCTTCCTTTTCCATATGATCCATGATGCAGTCGGCATAGTAGTTTCCGAGTCCGGCCAGCTGCGCCCCTGTTTTATAATTGCCCGTATTGATAAAATACGGCGATTTTCTGCCGCTCTTAGTTGTGAAATCGCCGAAGGTCAGCACGCCTGCGCGGACCATGAATTCAATAAAGTCCTTTTTATAATCCATTTAATGCCTCCCGTATTTCTTTCAAATCTCGATAACCGTACTGTTCCATGAAGGCGATCAGTTCCCTCTTGATCCGGACAGGCGCGGTGGGGTCCACCAGAGCCGCGGTCCCCACGGATATGGCGTCGGCCCCTGCCATCAGGAATTCCGCCGCGTCTTCACCTGTCATGATTCCCCCGAGCCCTATGATGGGGATGTCCACCGCCCGGCGCACCTGATATACCATTCTCACCGCAACGGGCTTGATGGCGGGACCGGAAAGTCCTCCCGTCCCATTCTGCAGCACGGGCCTTTTTCTGTGGACGTCGATTTTCATGCCCAGGAGCGTGTTGATCAGAGAAAGGCAGTCTGCTCCCTCCGATTCCACCGCTCTGGCAATTTCAGCGATGTCCGTAACATTCGGAGTCAGCTTCATGATGATGGGCTTTCGGGTCGATTTTCTGACTGCTCTCGTGATCTCTGCCGCCATTCCCGGATCCGCGCCGAAGCTGACGCCTCCTTCCTTTATATTGGGACAGGAGATGTTGATCTCCAGCATATCAATATCCGTGTCGCTGAGTTTCTCAACCACTGCGCAGTAATCCCCGATAGTCTTTCCCGCCACATTGACGATGACCTTCGTCCGGAAGCCCTTCAGATAGGGCAGTTCTTCCGCGATAAAGGCGTCGACTCCCGGATTCTGCAGTCCTACCGAATTCAGCATTCCTCCGTAGGTCTCCGCGATCCTAGGCACGGGGTTTCCCTCCCAGGGCGTCGACGCGACGCCTTTTGTGATCATGGCTCCCAGCTCGTTGAGGTCGTAAAACACGCCGCTCTCCCGGGCAGAAAACGTTCCCGAAGCCGTCGTTACCGGATTTTCCAGCGCAACTCCCCCGATGGAAACGCTAAGATCAATCATCCCATACCACCTCGCTTCCGAAAAATACGGGTCCATCCTTGCAAACCTTCTTCTGCTTCATCTTTTCCACTCCCCCATCTGTCTCTCTGGTCTTGCAGACGCAGCCGACGCAGGCGCCGTAACCGCAGCCCATCCTTTCCTCCAGAGAAACCTGAAGGGGCTTGTTTCGCCTTGCGCAAAGCTCCGCAAGGGCTTTCAGCATCGGCTTCGGGCCGCAGGAAAGATAGTAATCCGCTTCGATTCCCCGGGCTTCCATCATCTCCAGCACATTGCCCCGAAAGCCGGGGCCGGCCTTCTCCACCGCCAGGAACACCGCATCGCAGAAACTCTCCAATTCCCGGTTGAGGAAGGGGGCTTCCTGATATCCCACAGCGGCGATCAGTCTTATCTGCCCGTCAGCCGACAGACGCTCACGAATGGATTTTGCAAGCTCCG
>DLFX01000365.1:6822-7621 GCA_002482405.1 Firmicutes bacterium UBA7709
CTAAAGCGATGGTCTTCGGCCCGGGACCGGAGGCATATCCCGGGTCGGAGCCGCCCCGCTCCAACGCCCCGAATACCGCGTCGAGGTCATAACCATGTCCCAGGGGAGTGCTGACGGAAAGTGACTCTCCCGCCCTGTATCCTGAAAGCGCTTCGGTCCCCTTTCCCACTGTCCGGTAAACGAGGGTGATCCGCCCTGCTTCCGCGAGGCAGACGCTGATGGGCCTCGGCAGAAGCATGCTTCCATCCCNNTACGTTGAGAAACTGTCCCGGCTTCGGGTCCCCGGCTTCAGCGCCGCACTCCAGAACGATCCTGTAAATCTGGTCGGCAATTTCCGTATTGCTTATAATCTCCGACTGAATGATTTTTGATCTGCTTTTAGCAGTCTCCGCCATCATATCATTCCTCCCAGGTCCTTTTTCATCGCCAGCACCGCTTCTCTCGCAGCATCTGCAAAATTGTGATCTCCGTATCTGCCGTCCTTCTGATATGCCGCGATGATCCCTCTGGAAGAATTGACGATGCAGCCTCTCCCATCCCGGTCGAAATATCCCCTGATATCATCTCCAGACGCGCCCTGGGCTCCGTAGCCCGGAATCAGAAAGAACGTGCGGGGCAGATGTTTTCTCAGTTCCTGTCCCTGCTCCTTGTAAGTGGCCCCTACGACGGCGCCCACTCTGCTGTAACCACTATTCCCCATAGCCAGCTCGCCCCACTTTCCAACGAGCTCCGCCGTGTGCGCGTATACCGGCCTTCCCTCCGCCATGAGATCCTGAAGTTCTTTTCCTGAGGGGTTGCT
>DLFX01000081.1:0-2436 GCA_002482405.1 Firmicutes bacterium UBA7709
GCGGTAAGCGAAAACAGCCTTGTGAGCTTTCTCAGAAAATCCAACGACGACGAGGTGCTGACGCGGATCGACGAGGTGCTGCGGACCATCGAGCTTTCCGACAAGCGGGGATGGCGCGCCGAATCGCTGTCCCACGGCGAGAAACAGTGGCTGGAGATCGGCATGGTCCTCATAAAAAGGCCCCGCATCATATTGCTGGATGAACCCACGGCCGGTATGACGAGCTCTGAAACGTGCAAGACTTCCGAGCTGATACGCAACATAAGCTCCGGCACGACCTGCATCGTCATCGAGCATGATCTCGATTTTATAAGGTCGCTGAACGGCAGGGTGACGGTGTTAAACCGCGGCGAATTCCTGGCGGAAGGCAGTTACGAGGAAATTGCTGCAAACAGGGTCGTGCGCGACGTGTATTTGGGGGATGAAGAATGAGCTTACTTATGGTAGAGGATTTAAGGGTAGCCTACGGAGAGAGCGAAGTGGTCCACGGGATATCGCTCCACGTTGAGGAGGGCGAAATCGTCAGCATGCTTGGCCGCAACGGCGTGGGGAAGACCACGTCTGTCAAGGCTATCATGGGGATTCAGCCGGCGAAATCAGGCAGGATCACATTCAAGGGGCAGGATATAACGAATAGGAAGCCCTATAACATCGCCCGGTTAGGGATCGGTTACGTTCCCCAGGGCAGAATGATATTCCCCAAGCTGACCGTCGAGGAGAACCTGCAGAGCGGCACGCTGGTGCTGGGACGCGGCGTGCAGCCCATCCCCGCGGAGCTTTTCGAATGGTTTCCGGTGCTCCATGACAGGCTGTCGCAAAAAGGCGGCACCCTGTCAGGAGGAGAGCAGCAGCAGCTGGCCATCGCCAGGTGTCTGGCGGGAAATCCGTCGTTCGTGTTGCTCGATGAGCCGTCGGAAGGCATACAGCCCAACATTGTGCAGCGCATTCGTGAGATAATCAAACAGATCAACCGGGATAAGGGCATCGCCTTCCTTCTCATCGAACAGAACCTGAAGTTTTGTCTCGATTGCGGTATGCGCGGGTATATTATAGAAACCGGCAGGATACAGGCCGAAGGGGATATGCAGATGGTAGCGACAAATCCGATGATACAGCAGTATCTTACGTTTAAGTCATAAGGAGATGATTCGAATTGAGAAAGCTTATTGTGCTTGTAATGATGACCATATTCGCGCTGGCGGCGACGGCATGCTCGGGTATCGATGTCTCGGACGTGGGAACCCCGGTGAAGGACCAGGAGTATAGGCTGATATCGGCGGACGAGGCCCTTGAGCTCATCGGGCAGGAGCATGTGCATCTGATAGACGTGCGAAACCCGGATGAGCTCGCCGACGGCTACATCACAGGCATGGTAAATATCAGACTGAACGACCTGGACACTGAAATAGAACAGGCGGTTCCCGACAAAGACGACGTGATCATCGTTTACTGCGCCTCCGGGAACAGAAGCGCAAAGGCGGCGCGCATGCTCTGCAACGCAGGCTATCACAGCGTGTTTGATCTCGGCGGCCTGAATTCCTGGCCCTATGACATTCAAGTCGACTCGGTTGAAAATTGAGAGCCAAAAGGAGCTCGGACAGAAGAACCTCCATTGAGATGCCCTTTTNNTTATAGAGGGCATCTTTTTTAGATTTTTCGTGAGGTTTGCTTTACAGCTGATTAATAAACTCTTCTATATTGAGAAGTGCCGCGCCTACCGCAGATGCCTCAATTTTATAGGAACAGGCTTTCACATATTGGGCGTTTTCTTCAAAAGGGTTCAGCTTTGACACTTTTTCTCTTAAGGTTTGGATATGTTCCTCCATATAGCTGCCGATATAACTGCCTAAGATTACATCGCAATCCAACAGCATTCTGACGTTATTGACCGCTATCGCCATGTAGTCCAGATATTCATCCCAGAACGCCTGGCATTTTTCATCCCCATTGTCGAGCTTGATAAAANNAAACTCTTCGAGGCTTGAGGTGCCCAATGAGCTGTTTGTCAGCAAATTCGCGGCGCAATAAGCGTCCATACAGCCATGTTTTCCACAATAGCACTGCCTTCCGTTGCGAACTAAGTTCATGTGTCCGAATTCAGCGCTCCTCTGGTTGTTTCCCAAATACAGTTGATTGTTTATTATTATAGAGCCGCCGATGTTGTTGCTGAGAAAGAAATACGCCACATTGCACTCGGCTTCTTTTTTCCACATTTCCGCGACGCTGCCTGCGTTTGCGGCGTGGCAGAATATGCATGGATACGAAATGAATTCAGAGATCTCGCTGCACTCCATATTGGAAACCCCAAGAGTGTGAAGGTAGACTATCTTTTTGCCGCTCTCATCCAGTATGCCCGGAACTGAAACACCTACGCCAAGGATTTTATCTTCAGGTATATCCTGTTCCTGCACGAATTTGTCAATCATTTCACCGATG
>DLFX01000081.1:2487-9735 GCA_002482405.1 Firmicutes bacterium UBA7709
ATGTTTATAATATCAAGGCCGATCGCATATTTGGAATCTTTAATATAGGTTATGGCTTTTGCCTTCCTCCCGCCTTTTGACTTAAATTCCCCGTCTTCCGTTATCAATTTCAGGTCCTCCAGGGCTTTTAAATTTTGCGTTACGGTGGGCAGACTTAACTCCAAAGCCGCTGATATATCCTGCTTTGCAACTTTTTCATGCTTATATATGAATCTAAAAATCCTGCTTTGGTTGCTTAAACTTTTTTCCTGGTTGCAATTGGTTAACACTATTCTTCTCCTCGACACTTTAATAAAAGTTATTATAAAACTAATATTAAAGTATTTAAAGCAAAATATCAAATAATTGACAAAAAATTATTATATATCCCCTTAATAATTTTAATATTGACTTCCTAAATGAATTATAGTACATTAAAAACATACTTTTAGAAAATGATTTATAAAACATTTTTATAAAATTGGATCAAGAATTCACTGAGAGGAAAAGGGAGGGATGAACAAAAGGATAAGAAGCGACAACGGAGCGGTATGGGATTCATAATGAAAATTAGAAATTAGGAGGAGAAGATCAAATGAAAAAAATACTGGCAATGTTACTTGTAGCGGCTTTGACGTTAACAGCTTTCGCGGGCTGCGGAAGCAAGGAGGGAACGGAAGGGTCGTCTAAGGCTCCGGCTGACCTTGGCTCAGTCTATTCGTCAATGTCGACGGAGAAGCAATTCATAGTACCGGACGATATTCAGGCTGTCAAGTCGGCGGAAAAATTAACGATTGGACTTGCTATGGCCTATGGCGTAACGACTCCGTTTTATAAATCCCTGGCGGATGCCATTAAGGCGGAAGCGGAGGCTGACGGGGCCACAGTAATCATGGCCGACTGTGAAAGCGACGCTCAAAAACAGGTTTCCAAGCTTGAAGCTTTCATAGCCCAGGACGTTGACGGAATCATCGTACTGCCGGCTGATCCTAACACTGCGATCACCCTTGTATTGCAGAAGGCATACGACGCAGGCATCCCGGTTATGACAATCGACGTCCCTGCGAGCGAGGATGCAAAATACATGGCTTCATTTACGACGGATGCGTATCAGCTCGGATATGCCGTCGGCGAGCAGCTTGCGAAAGAACTTCTTGCCGCCCATCCGGCGGGAGACATTCCGTACGGGCTGATCGGCGGTACGGAAGGGAATCCTACGCCAACCGCGCGTAACCAGGGAATGAGAGACGCGATAAAGGAAATAGATACCGAAGGAAGAATAAAAGAGGCGGTATTCCTTTATGCAAATGCCTTTACTGAAGAATCGGGACTGAAGACCGCTGAAAACATGCTCGTAGCGCATCCCGACCTGATGGCGATTTTGGGGACCTGCGACGCTCACGTGGTCGGCGCTACCGCGGCTGCAAAACGTCAGGGCCTTGACGCGAATATCATCATGGGCGGCGTTGACGGTTCGAAGGCCGCAATGCAGATCATGAAAGACGGCGGACCTATAAAAGTTCTTGCTCTTAACAGCCCCATAGACGTGGGAACATGCGCCGCGAGATCCATGATAGCATATCTTGCCGGCGGTATTGCTCCGGCGTCAAAGATGATGGTTATCAAGGGCGGCGTTGTGACACCTGATAACGTCGATCAGTACATTGAGAACGCTTTTTAGCATCTGAGATCAGACCTTTAAGCGAATAAGCAATCTTGAATTTTAATGCGAAGTGTTTTATTGAGCGGAGATCTTCTCTGCTCAATAAAACACAAAATCTATCCTGCATTACGTCTTATTGAAAGGATGTATGATGTTATGCTTCCAGTTTTGGAACTAAAGAAGATTGACAAGAGATTTGATTCTGTCCACGCGTTAAAAGAGGTTTCATTCGAAATAATGCCCGGAGAAACATTGTCTCTGGTAGGCGAAAACGGAGCCGGGAAGAGCACCCTTATGAAGATCCTGACGGGGGTGTACACAAAGGACAGCGGTGAAATCTGGATCGATGGAAAGAAAGCTAATATAGGAAGCCCCCTTGCGGCAAAAAAATTGGGAATCGGACAGGTTTACCAGCAGGCCGAGCTGATTCCGGAGCTGACGGTGGCCGAAAATATTTTTTTAGGGGAAACCGGGTTCGGCAACAAGGGCTTAGTCAGCTGGAACAGTTTGTATAGCCAAGCCGGAAAAATTTTAGAGAATTATAATATACCGATAGACGCAACTGAAAAAATCAAAAATTTGAATGTCGCCAACAGGCAGATGATCGCAATCGCTAAAGTTTTACAGCGCCATCCCAAAATCCTGATATTGGACGAGCCGACTGCCGTTTTGTCAGATTTGGAAGTAGAATTGCTCATCAAAATAATCAATAAACTGAAAGAGAATAAAGTTACAATTATATATATATCCCATAAGCTTGACGAAGTATTCCGATTGTCTGACAGGATCGCCATTATGAGGGATGGCTCGCTTATAACAGTGCTTGACAATAAAGGACTCACGAAAGAAAACCTGATCACGCATATGCTTGGCAGGAAAGTGGACGCGATGTTTCCGGATAAAAAGGAAGTCTCAACCGAGGAAATCGTGATGGAGGCAAAGAATCTCACATCCGATAAGGTAACCGATATTTCTTTTAAGCTCAGAAAAGGTGAAATACTGGGGATTGCCGGTCTGGTTGGCAGCGGGCGGACTGAGCTTGCCAGGGCTCTGTATGGACTCGACAGGGTCAAGGCCGGAGAACTGTTTATAAAAGGGAAAAAAAGCAGGATAAGAGGGCCGGTAGACGCCGTAAAATGCGGTTTGTTTCTTGCGCCGGAAGACCGCAGGGGGCAGGCGCTGGTTCTGGTGAGATCAATATCCGATAACGTTTCCCTATCAAATCTGAACAGGATCAGCAAATTTATGTGGTGTAACAGTAAAAAAGAGGGCCGCCTTGTAAACGGCTATAAAAAAGATCTGAATATTAAGGCGGAGAATATAAAAGCCCTCACAGGGCACTTGAGCGGCGGAAATCAGCAGAAGGTCGTGATTGCAAAGGCTTTGCTTGCCGAGCCGGATATCCTGATATTTGACGAACCCACCCAGGGAATCGATGTCGGTGCGAAATCGGAAATCTATGCATTGCTTGAACAGCTTAAACAAAAGGGACTTTCAATCATATTTATTTCATCCGAGATGGAGGAACTGCAGGGTACCTGCTCAAGAATTCTTGTCATGCGCCACGGCCGGATAACCGGAGAGGTCAATGACAACAGCATTGCGGATAGTGAAAAAATTCTGAGCCTTATGTATAGGAGTTAAATTAAAATGATTAATAAAAAAGAAGAGAATGTGAAAATAAGAAATTTTTCTTTCCAGGACTCGATAAGATCATTTTTTAAAGCACAGCTTATCCCTTTGGCGGTACTCTTGCTTATCATCATAATTGCGTCGATCGCATCTCCCGCATTTTTGACATTCCGCAACATCCAAAATTTAACTGTTCAGATTTCAACGACTATGATCGTAGGCATGGGCATGTTGGTTGTAATTTTGACCGGCGGAATCGATCTGTCCGTAGGTTCTATCGTTGCGATCACAGGCGTAATTGCGGCAGGATTCATGGAATTCATGCCGGTGGGAATGGCGATTTTCATGGCCATTCTTACAGGGGTCCTGATCGGAGCCACAAACGGTTTTATTGTTTCCAAGCTAAGGATCGCTCCTTTTATAGTAACCCTTGGAATGCAAAGCTTTGCCAGAGGATGCTCATACTGGTACTCAAAGTCACAGCCGATCATATGGACGCCGTTTCCGGGAGCCGATACGATGTACCAGATCGGGTCAGGCACTTTCATCGCAAAGATCCCGTATCTTGCGATCATATGGGTCGCAATCGCGTTAATTACTTTTATCTTGTTGAACTATACGGTCTTAGGCAGGATCGTATATTCGATCGGCGGAAATGTTGAAGCTGTTAAACTGAGCGGCATCAACGTTTCAAAATGGCTGGCGGTGCCTTATATTTTTTCAGGCTTCTGCTGCGGTTTGGCCGGGGTATTGCTCACATCCCGCCTGGGTGTAGGAGCGCCGACCAGCGGCGTTGGCCTTGAACTCGATGCGATNNGAGGAACGAGCTTTAACGGCGGCATCGGTACGGTGAGCGGCGCAATCATAGGCGCTTTTATATTGAGCATAATTGGCAACGTGCTGGATCTGATGGGGGTAAGCGCTTATCCTCAGATGATGCTGAAAGGCACGATCCTCATCGCGGCGGTGATCCTTGCGACGATACGCGACAAATCGAAGTAAAAGCGCTGTTGGCTGACAGACGCGGAGAAATGTAAACAGTTAATAATTATAGAATTGTCCCAAAGGGGCTATAAAAAAATATTTGCTAAAAAGGAAGGGGTCCAAATTATGAAAGGTCTTGAATTTACAATCATCAGAAATGCGTACATATGGAATGATAAAAGCTGGAATGTATCCATGCATACGGTTGCGGGCAGAAGCAATCCTGAGCCAAAAGGCGTTTTCGTCAGGTCGATCATACTGAGTTTTCTTGTCAAACACCCTGATGTCGGCTATTTTTTATTTGACACGGGACTTTCTCCAATAGACGCGCAGACGCGCAATGAATATCAGAAGGAATACTTTCCCTTAGAGGTCGCCGATGATTTGTATATCGATAAACAGCTCAATAAGATGGGGATCGGTGTAGACGATATCTCCTGTGTGATCATGTCCCATCTCCATTGGGATCATTTGGACGGCATCGAGCTTTTCTCGGGTACGAAAGCCATCAAGAATGTTTACACGCAGAAAGCGGAGCTTCAGGCAGGTTTGATGTATACACATGGAGCGGGGCCCAAGGACCCGGGGGATCCGATCTATTGCAAACGCGTGCTTGACAACGAAGAGATCGAATACAAATTCGTCGATGGGGATACCGAGTTATTCCCGGGGGTGCACCTTTTTACGATGACGGGCCATACTCCCGGCGCTCTTGCGATGATGCTTGAACTCGANNATTACATTTTCCCGGGCGACGCTGTTTTTACGCATGAAAACTTTACGATACCGCCGGTGCCGGCCGGATTGGTGCTGGATACGCTTGGATTTACGGAAAGCGTTGAAAAGCTGTATAAGATACAGCAAAAAACAAATGCCACTATGATATATTCTCATGACCCGGTGGAATATGAAACCTATAAACACGCGCCGGAATGGTATAAATAAACGATAAAACCCTGGCGGCGATTATAAATCCTCCCATATTCCACAGGACAGATTGACAAGCTCTCGGTAAGAAAGCTTGTCAATTTTTTTCTGTGCGCGCGTGTCCCGCAAAGTTAGACGCTGCTGGAATTGCGGAAGAGATAGAGCCGCATCCCGTGTCCTAAAACGATTTGCATTTCAGAACAAACCCAACTATTATATAAATACGGATAAATCCAACTATTTATATTGAGATCTGTCTGATCCAGAACGTGAAAGATGAGGGGTAATATGGGGAAAGATATCATCATTGCAGGGTATCGCAATCAGGTGAACGAAAACTATGCCAATCAGCTCAAAAATCTATTCGGGGATGATTTGCAGATTGTGTCGTTTGAAGTCGGAAAGCCAATAGTGAGAGAGATCAAAGAGGAGAGCATCATACTGGTCCCTTCTTATGACGTGTACCGCGCCATAGAAAGTCATCTTCCTTCCAGTTCAAACACGATCTTTATCTGGTCGACGTTACAGACGGGAGGATTGAAGCAGGTGAAAGCGCTTCTGGGAACAAGCTCTGTTCTGGTTGCCGGAGACAGCATGGAACTGGCGGTGGGAATGTCAAAAACGCTGCTGCAATTAGGAGTTAAGCAGTTTAAGATGAAGCCGGTCGACCTTTCCGATCAGGAAGTCTTTCGGAATGAAGTCGTTTTGGTTTCCGGGATTCCGGAAGAAGAGATCCCGAACGCTANNGATATTCCCACGATTTTGGACGTAGGTTTAAAGCTGGACCGAAAAGATCTGTTGACCCGCAAGAACATCACCCAGGATTATATTCCATTTCTTCCCCTGCACCACGGCATCATATGGAGTTTGGAGAAATCCAACACCTTTAACAGTTCCATCGGGATTCTATTGAGCGTCATCGACGGCGCGGTGATCAGCGTTACGCAAAGCGGCAGGGTCCGCGCCTGTAATGAGCGGATCGAATCCTTTTTCGGGATCAGCACTTCGGAGGCGATGGGCAGGAACGGAATCGCGCTCTTTCCGCAGATCCCCTTCCAAAAAGTGCTGGACGAGTCCAGGCCCATTACGGAAGCCCTGATCAATATCAACGACGAGACCATGATCGTGACGGTGAAGCCCGTCATCAATTCAGGAAAATACTACGGAGCTATCGCGGTGATCAAGAAGTTCAACGATGAGGAGCGCCGTCAGCATAAGCTGAGAACCCTGATGATCGGGAAGGGATACCGGGCGAAATATAAATTTGACGATATCGTAGGAAGCAGTCCGGCCCTTGAACAGTGCCGGGACATTGCCAGGCGCATGGCTGTCTCCAATTCCTCCATTCTCATCACCGGCGAGACGGGAACGGGAAAAGAAATGTTTGCTCAGGCGATCCACCACGCTTCCACAAGAAAAAATTATCAATTTGTCGCCGTAAACTGCGGCGCTATTCCGGAAAACCTTCTGGAAAGCGAGNNGCGAGCTGTTCGGATATGAGGAAGGAGCCTTTACCGGAGCCCGCAAGGGAGGAAGGGCCGGACTCTTTGAGCTGGCGCATCGGGGGACTCTGTTTCTGGACGAAATTTCAGAGATGCCGCTGCTGCTCCAAAAACGGCTGCTTCGAGTTCTTCAGGAAAGGGAAGTGGTGCGGCTTGGAGGAGATTCGGTCATTCATGTGGATGTGCGGATCATTGCCGCTACAAACATGGATTTGCGCGCCATGATAAAGCGGGGAGAGTTCCGGGAGGATCTCTATTACCGTCTCAGCGTCCTGCCCCTGATGGTTCCACCCCTCCGGGAGCGGGGCGGAGATATCCGGCTCCTGGCAGAGCTTTTTAAGCGGGAGCTGGGCGCGGCCTTTGTGCTGACCGAGGAGGCATGGAGTGAGCTTGAGCGGTATCGCTGGCCGGGCAATGTGAGGGAACTGCGAAATTACATCGAGTATTTCACCAACCTGTCCGGTACGGTCGTAGGACTTGATGAGCTTTCTCACATGATCCCGCTGCATGAATTTATTAAATCTGAGCCTAAGACAAAGAAGAAGGAAGATGAGGATTTTG